>NZ_CP079110.1:309866-619733 GCF_019357495.1 Nosocomiicoccus ampullae | reverse complement strand
ACAGTATTGTCATTCGTATTTTCTAAACGTTTTAACACTTTACGCGCTTCAATTGTTACTTCTCTCGGAAGATCTGCAAGCTCAGCAACTTGGATACCATAACTTTTTTCAACCGCACCTTTTTCAACTTTATGCTGAAACTCTAACACACCATTTTTCTCGCTTGCTTTTACGTGAACGTTCATTAAATGATGTAGCGACGCATCTAAATCCGTCAATTCATGGTAATGTGTTGAGAATAAAGTTTTTGCACCGATATAGTTATGAATATATTTTAACATCGCTTCAGCAAGTGCCATTCCGTCATATGTTGAAGTTCCACGGCCAAGTTCATCAAATATAATTAGACTATTTTTAGTCGCGTGTTTAAGTGCATCGTTTGCTTCCATCATTTCAATCATAAATGTCGATTTACCACTTGATAAGTCATCACTTGCTCCAATACGTGTATAAATAGCGTCAAATATCGGAATTTTACAAGAAGCCGCAGGTACGTTCATACCAATTTGAGACATAATCGTAATGATTGCCACTTGGCGCATATACGTACTTTTACCACTCATGTTTGGTCCCGTAATTAAATAGATAAACGTATCATCATCCATTTTAACGTCGTTAGGTACGTACGTTCTTTCTCCGAGCATCTTTTCTACAATTGGATGTCTACCGTCAATAATTTCTAGTTCATCTTCTGTGAATTCTGGCCTTACGAGTTGATACTCATTTGAGACGTCCGCAAAGCTAATTAAGCAATCAAGTATAGATAACTGTTCACTCGTTCTCTGAAGTCTTTCAGTATGTCCCTTTACTTTTTCTCTTAAGTCGATAAACATGTTGTATTCTAAAATAACACTTTCATCTTCAGCTTTTAAAATTTTATCTTCCATCTCTTTTAACTCTGGTGTAATGTAGCGTTCAGAGTTAGTTAACGTTTGTCTACGATCATACCCATACTTTTCTGCATCAAACGTCGCCGCTTGGCCTTTAGAGATTTCTAAGAAATATCCAAACACTTTATTAAATCCAATCTTCATATTTTTTATGTTTGTCTTTTCTTTCTCTTTAGATAAATAATTCTCTAACCATTCTCTAGAGTTATTTTGAATATCTCTTAATTCATCTAGTTCTTTACTCACACCGTATTCAAATATATTGCCTTCACGAATCGTCTTCGGTGCGTCAGATTTTAATACTTTTAGCATTTCGTATACATCACTTAATACGTCAAAATCTTTAAATAATACGTTATCGATTAAACCAATAGATGATAAAAGCTTATAAACATTCGGAAGTCCTTCTAACGAATCTCTAAGTTCAATAAAACCTTTAACATCTATATTTCCAAAGCTCATTCGTCCTGTTAATCTTTCAATATCGTACACGTTATTTAAAGCTGCTTTAATATCTTCACGCTCTATAAAGTTTTCAAGTAATTTACCAACAACATCTTGACGATTTTTAATTTCTTCAAGATTTACAAGTGGTGATTCAATTAGACGCTTTAATTTTCTTCGGCCCATCGGTGTTTCAGTTTTATTTAAATACCAATACAATGATCCTTTTTGTTTTTTCGTCTGTAAATTTTCAACAAGTTCTAAGTTACTAATGGTTGATTGAGATAATTTTAAATTCGAGTCGACATTAATTTCTATAATATCTTTTAAATGTGAAAGCTTTTGTTTATTTTGAGACTCAATATATGAAAGTAATTGCACTTCACTAGACGTACCGTCAACAACTGTAATAAGTGGTGGATCATTATAAAAGTTATGAAGTACCGCTTCACTATTATTAGATACAACAATTTCTCTAGGGTTAATTCGAGACAACTGAGTGTAAAGGGTGTCGAGGTCTTTTGTTTCAAATGAATACATATCCCCTGTAGAAATATCACCGTACACGACGTCATATATATCATCTCGGTGATTTAAAGATAATATATAGTTACTCTCATCTTGAGAAATTCCGAAATCATCAATTAATGTTCCTGGTGTAATTACGCGTACTACTTCACGCTTCACCATACCTTTCACAGCTTTAGGGTCTTCCATTTGCTCACAAATTGCAACTTTATAGCCGTGGTTAATCAGCTTTTCAATATACCGTGTAGCAGAATGATACGGTACACCAGCCATCGGTATGTTGCTCGTTTTATCTCTAGACGTTAACGTGATTTCAAGTAATTTTGCCGCTTCAACTGCATCATCATAAAATAACTCGTAAAAATCTCCAAGTCTAAAAAATAAAAACGCATCTTTATGTTCTTCTTTAATCGATAAATATTGTTTCATCATCGGAGTTACGTTCGACATATACACTCATCCTAACCGTTAATATCTAATAAATTATACCATGAAAAAAAGAGTGACTCTAGTCACTCCCTTTTATTCAACGTCTTTACTTGCCTTATTTTTCATGCCTGCGCCTGTTTCACCTTCAAGGTGATCGCCACCAGTTCTTTCAATCACTTCGTATGTGACAGAACTACTAATCGCGTGCGAAACCATTTGTAAAATATCATTTACATTCTCTTGTGCATCGATGAATTGCTGTACAATTGGCATATCATCTAATTCTTTTTCAAGCGCATCGATTTTTTCTTGTGCAAGTTCGTATGCACGTGTTTTACCGTAACTTTGGAAATTTACTGCTTGTTGTTGTAATGAACGTAAACTTGCCATTTTTTCACGGACTTCTTTATTTTCATGAATTTTAGCTTCTGCCTTTTCAAAGAATTTTACTTCTTCAGTGTCGGCAATCATCTTACCTACATCTTTAGCAGCTGCTACAATCTCATCTTTAGTCGCCATTATTTCTCACCTTTTATTATAATTTCTCTCACTATTATAGAGTATATCATGTTTTAATTCTATCCGTTTACCATATTATAGTAAACTCCTTTTTGTTCAAGCAATTCCTCATGGCTACCGATTTCTATAATTTCACCGTGTTCTAACACAATTAAACGATCGACAGCTCGAACAGTGTTTAAACGGTGGGCAATAATAATTGATGTCCGGTCTTTCATTAAACTTTCTAATGCTTCTTGAATCTTTAATTCTGTAATCGTATCGATACTGGACGTTGCTTCATCTAGTAGTAAAATATTTGGATCTCTAACGAATGCACGTGCAATTGAAACGAGTTGACGTTCACCAACAGATAGTGCCTGTTTTTCTCCGTCAATTACTGTATCATATCCGTCTTCAAGCCCCATAATAAAGTCGTGCGCATTTGCACTTTTACACGCTTCGATGATTTCTTCATCAGTTGCGTCTAGTTTACCAAATCTCACGTTATCTTTAATTGAAGCGTTAAAGATAAATGGATCTTGTAAGACAAATGCAGTATTTTCTTTTAATACGTCACGCTTATAGTCTTCAATTTTGTCCCCGTCAATTAAAATTTCACCAGCATCCACTTCGTAGAAACGATTTAATAACTGTACAATCGTTGTTTTCCCAGCACCAGTCGATCCGATGAGTGCGACTGATTCACCAGGTTTTATATCAAATGATACATTATTAATCGTTGGACACTTTTGGTCTTTGTCATAACGAAAGACAACATTTTTAAATTCAATATGACCGTCTAAGTTTCTATTTGTAATCATGCCGTCATCTTTTTCTCTTTCAGTATCGATAATGTCAAATACACGCTCTGCGCCTGCGATTGCTGAAAGCACTTGGTTAAATTGGTTCGCAAGATCGGCGAGTGGTCTCGTAAATTGTCTCGCGTATTCAGCAAACACAACGATTATACCCACTGTCACAGTATCTGTTGTGAGTGCTAATATACCGCCGATTCCAGCAACAATCGTAAAACTTAAGTTGTTTAACATATTCATGATTTTTGGAATCATCCCACTATAAAGGTTCGCCCAAAATGTGACGTCACGTAAGTTTCTCGTTCTTTTTTCAAACTGATCAATGACGTAATCTTCTTGACTAAAAGCTTTCACAATTTCTTGACCAGAAATGACTTCTTCAATATAGGCATTTAATTCACCCGTACGTTTTTGTCGAATTCTATAGAGTGGGCGTGTACGATTCGTAATATATTTAATTAAAATAACGAGTAATGGAATAATCGTTAACGTCAGAACAGTTAATAACGGACTTAAGTAAAGCATCACTGAAACTGTCCCAATTAGTGTAATCACACTCGTCGTAAACTGAATAAATGACGTGTTTAATGTCTGAGAAATCGTTTCAATATCGTTTGTCATACGACTCATTAATTCACCTTGTTGGCGCTTATTATAAAAGTCAATCGGTAAATACTGCATATGGTTGAATAGTCGATATCTCATGTTGAATACTGTACGCTGACTCGCACCGACCATTATAAATGACTGTGCTAACGTCGAAATACTATGTAGCACATAAACACCGAGTAATATCAGTAACACTGTGACAAATCCATCGAATTCTTTAGGTACGAGATAATTGTCAATCACTTGTCCGACTAAAAATGGCCCAACAATTCCAAGTAAACTCGTGATTACAACAATACATATCACGAGTAAAATTCTAAACCGTTCATCTCTCATAAACTTCCAGAATCGTTTTAACGTCCCTGACATATTCGATGCCCGGCGCTGATTTTCTCGACTTTGTTTACCAATATCTTCTTTCTTTAAAATTGGCTTTAAACCAAATGGTTCTTTTAAAAACTTAATCATCAAACGACCCTCCTGTCTTCTGACTTTCTACTATAGACTGATAAAGTTCAGATTCTAAAAGAAGTGAGTCATGTGTTCCAATAGCGGATACTTTTCCTTCTTCAAGGAGAAGTATTTTATCAGCAGTTTTTGCAGTAGAAATTTTTTGAGTAATAATTACTCTCGTGACATTTAAGTTATCCATTTCTTCCCAGAGGCTATTCTCTGTTGTCGCATCTAATGCACTTGTTGAGTCGTCAAGTATTAGAATAGATGGGCGTTTCACGAGTGCTCGAGCAATCGAGAGACGTTGCTTTTGTCCACCGGATAACTGTACACCGCGCTGACCGACTTGAGTGTTGTACTGATGATCAAAGCGAATAATATTTTCATGAACTTGTGCTTTTCTTGTCGAGTCGTATACGTCATTTAGAGACGCATACTCATCTCCCCAGAGCATATTTTCAAAAATCGTCCCAGTGAATAATACCGCTGATTGTGGTACATAACCGATTAAATCTCTGAGTTCGTTCACATTCCAATCTTTTACATTTTTACCATCCACATATACATTACCTTTTGTTGCATCGTAAAGTCTTGGAATTAAGTTAACGAGAGAACTTTTACCTGAACCAGTCGCTCCCATAATGACAAGTGTTTCATTTTTATCAACTTTAAAAGAAACATCTTCTAATATGTTCGAAACACTATTCACATATTTAAAAGATACGTTTTGAAACTCGACCGAGCTTCCTTCAGTGTGTTCAATCTTTCTACCGTCATCTAATTCATCAACATCTTCATGGAGTACTTCACTAATACGATCTGCTGAAGCTTTTGCGCGCGTTGCTGAGATAATTAAGAAACTAAACATTGAGAAGCCACCTTGCATTCTTAACGCGTAATTAATGACCGCAACAACTTCACCGACTTGAACGTTATTTGTTTGAATTAAATCAGATGATATATAAAGTACAAGTAGTAAACTTCCATTCATAATAAGTAATAATACGGGTAAAATTGACTCCATTAAACGGAGTCCAAAAATCATATCATCACGGAGTTTACCTGCGATATTACTAAATCGTTCTGATTCATATTCTGCTCGGTTATTTACTTTAATTAATAACATACCGCTTAAATTCTCTTGGAAGAAACGGTTAATTTTATCGAGACGTTTTTGAATACGACTAAAAATCTTTGCACCTATTGTCGCTGTGACAAATAAAAATACGAATAAAATTGGTGTCAGTAGTGTTAAGTAAAATCCAAGCTTAACGTTAACGACAAACGACATCACAAGAGAACCAATTACAAGAAGCGGTGCACGAAGTAAAATACGCATCCCAAAAAACACTAACATCTCTGAAATTAAAACGTCTTGAGTCAACCTTGTGATTAATGTCGACCCATTAAATTTAGACAGAGTTTCTAACGTAAAATGTTGTACTCGTCTAAAAATCGCATTTCTTAAATCATTACCAAATGCGTTCGTTGCATAGCTTGATAAGTATGTATTAAATACCCCAGCAATTGTTGAGATGATCGAAGCGGCTAACATAAGTCCTAAATACATCCAAACGTTATTTAAATTGCTTACGGTAATACCGTCATCAATCACTCCGCGAATAAATAGCGGCTGTATCAGTTCAACAGCAAGCTCTACAAACATGAGTAGTAGTCCGATAATAATAATCCATTTATACTTTAGCGCATAACTAAAGACTGTACGCATATTGACACCTCTTATTTCGGTTTTCGAATTACTTTAAACTAATTCTAGCACAATTATTAAGAACTTTCTGATAAAAATGATTGAACTTTTTGTTTTAGACATGTTGAATTGAGATGTTCGTTAACGCAAATTGCTTTTACGTTAACGAGTCCTTCGTTTTGTTGACGATTAAGACGTTTGCGTTAACGAAACGAGTTGTGTTTTAACATAAATCCCTTTATCGTTAATAGATAAAAAACTATTTAACACAAACTCCGTTTACGTTAACGACTCCTCCGTTATATTGATGATTAGGTAGTTTACGCTAACAAAGCAATCATTTTCGTTTACAAAAATAAAAACGCAAATTAAGTGTAGACTTAATTTGCGTTTTTTACTAAGCGAAATGGTTCATGAGTTCATTAAATTGTTCTTCTTTTAATTTTAAATCATGGTTAACGACTGCTTCTTCTAAATAACCGTCGATATGTTTTGCATATGATTTAGAATTTTTATCTTGATATAAAATACCTTTTAATAGACCTTCATATTCATTGATATAATTCATTACTTTATTACGATCTTCGTGATCATAATCTTCGATTTCTGAGATGTCTGTGACGTGTTCTTTAAACCAGTCATATGTGTTTACTTTGTTATATGTGACACATGGACTATAGACGTTTACAAATGCGAAGCCGTCATGCTTAATTGCAGCTTCGATAATTGCTGTTAAGCCTTTAATGTCTGAAGAGACACTTTGAGCAACGAATGTTGCACCTGACGCCATTGCTGTTGATACAGGAACGATTGGACTTTCAATTGAACCTTTTGGCGTTGTGTTCGTTACAAATCCTTTCGCACTTGATGGTGATGTTTGGCCTTTTGTAAGTCCATATACTTGGTTGTCCATAACAATGTAAGTCATATCGATATTACGTTTAATCGAGTGTACTGTGTGTCCAACACCAATCGCAAAACCATCTCCGTCTCCACCTGTTGCAATAACTTCGAGGTCTTTATTTGCCATTTTAATTCCTTGAGCGATTGGAAGACTTCGTCCGTGCGTTGCATGGAATCCATATGAACGAATGTAACCAGACACGCGTCCACTACATCCGATTCCACTAACGAGTGCTAAGTCTTCAGGCTCTAATCCAACGTTTGCTGAGGCACGTTGAATGGCAGATTGTATACTAAAGTGACCACATCCAGGACACCAGTTTGGCTTTACATCATTTCTAAAATCTTTAAATTTTGCCACTACTATTCATCCTTTAATTACATAAATTGTTTAATATGTCTTTCAATCTCCATCGGTTTTAATGGAGTGCCGTCATATTTACCGAATGATTCCATCTTGTTGTGATCATGGTAATTCATTTTTAATACGTTAAATAATTGACCTGTATAGTTTTGTTCAACGACAAGTACTTTTTTAGCACCGTCTAAATATGGGCGTAGTGCTTCAATAGGTACTGGGAAGAGTTGACGCATATGAATCGTTGTAATATTGTCTCCAACTCTTTCAACCGCTTCATCGACCGCACCGTTACCACTTAAGAAACTAATGACGAGTAAGTCTGATTCTTCTTCACCGTTCACTTTAAATGGTGTGTCGATTGATAACTCTTTCACTTTACGCATACGCTTATCCATTTGTTCTTTACGGTTCACGGCACTTTCGTTTGGAGTACCGTTCGGATTATGTTCAACACCTGTGACGTGGTGAATCCCACCTTTTACTCCTGGAAGCGGACGGTCTGAAATTCCACTTTCAGTCGGTTTAAATCTCTCAAAGTAAGCACCGTCATTTTCAATATCTTCAGTAATGATTTGACCTCTATCGATTTCAACTTTTGATAAATCAAATGGATTTGCAGATTGTTTACCAAGAGACATTTGTAAATCTGAAAGTAAAATTACCGGAACTTGGTATTTATCCGCTAAGTTAAATGCTTCTGTTGTGAGGTAAAACGCATCTTCTACATCTGCTGGTGCTAAGATGATTTTTGGAACTTCACCATGTGTTCCGTAAATCATTTGCATTAAGTCAGATTGCTCTTGTTTTGTTGGAAGTCCTGTTGATGGCCCACCGCGCATCGTATCTACGATTACAAGTGGTGTCTCTGTCATACCAGATAAACCAATCGATTCCATCATCAGTGATAGACCTGGACCTGAACTTGATGTAAAGCTTCTTGCACCCGCGTAGTTCGATCCGATTGCCATCGTCACTGCTGAAATTTCATCTTCAGTTTGAATCACTGTACCATCAACTTTTGGTAAGTGTTCAATCATATATTCCATAATGTCACTTGCTGGAGTGATTGGGTATGCAGCCATAAAACGAACACCTGCGTTTAGTGCTCCAAATCCAATTGCGTCATTACCAATTAAGTACAGCGACTCTCTTTCGTTTACTTTTTCTAACTCGAAATCGCCTTCTATAGCGTTTAAGCGTTCCTGAATATAGTTAAATCCATCTTTTAACGCATCGATGTTATTGTTTACAATTTCTTCACCTTTACGTGCAAACATCGTGTAGATCATATCTTTAAATTTGTCGATATCAAGATGCATAAGTCCAGCACTTGCGCCGACTGCGACCATGTTCTTCATTAATTTACTGCCATGTTCGTTTGCGATTTCAGTAAATGGTACTGAGATAAGTTGTACATTTAAACTCTCATCCACTTCTGGGTTAAATTTCTCATCTGCTAAAATCACACCGTTATCTACAAGTTCAGCGGCGTTAATATCAATTGTTTCTTGGTCAAAAGCCACTAATATATTTGTATGGTCACTAATTGAGCGGACTTCTTTAGTAGAAATACGAATGTTATTGTTCGTATGCCCGCCTTTTATTCTTGATGAAAAGTGGCGGTAACTATATAGGTAGTACCCCATTCGATTTAGAGTAGTTGAGAAAATTTCACCTGTCGATTCTATTCCCTCACCTTGTTGTCCACCGACTTTCCATGATAATTGACTGATCATTTTCGTGCCTCCTCTGACAATTAAATCATATCAAATTTAACTATCTAATTCAGTTTTACACTGTTTTATTATATTAAAATCATACTTATGTCCGATTATTCACGTATTAATATCGGTTCAATTGTGTCTTTTACTGTATCTATAACAACTGCAGATAAAATACCTTTACCTTTATCTGGCACTTTATGCCTTGCAGGTAGTTGGTTTAAGAATCTAGAAATGACTGCTTCTTTTTCAATACCTAAAATGCCATCTTTAAATCCTGTCATTCCAACATCTGTTATGTATTTTGTCCCGTTTTCTAAAACAACTCCGTCGTTTGTTTGAACGTGCGTATGCGTACCAACCACTGCAGATACTCTGCCGTCTAAATAATGACCCATCGCAATTGCTTCAGATGTCGTTTCACAATGGAAATCGACAAATATTTCATCAGCGGTCTCTTTTTCTAATAACTCATCGATAATCATGAATGGATTATCAATTGGTTCCATAAAACTTCGACCTTGTAAGTTAACGATCATTAATTCTTTATTGTTAATGTTTACTTTTTTATATCCATCACCTGACACTACTTTTGGATAGTTCATTGGACGAATAATTTTCTTATTTTGTTCAAATAAATTAAACACTTCTTCTTTATGAAACGCATGGTTTCCGAGCGTTATAAAGTCGACACCATAAGACATCAATTCACGATATATAGATTCTGTAATTCCTTTTCCATGTGCTGAATTTTCACCGTTTGCGATCGTGTACTGAATATTGTATTCTCGTTTTAAATTTGGTAAATTTTCTTTTACCATTCTACGCCCAATTTTACCGACGATATCTCCAATAAATAAGATTCTCAATTTAATATTCCTTTCATAAAAAAAGATTGGAAACGAATGTTCCAATCTTTATTTGGCATATTCTACAGCCCTCATCTCACGGACAACTGTCACTTTAATATGTCCAGGATACTGCAGTTCATCTTCGATTTGTGATTTGATATCTCTAGCGAGGCGATATGCTTCTATATCATCTACATCTTCTGGACTTACCATGATTCTAATTTCTCGTCCAGCTTGGATTGCAAATGACTTATCTACACCTTCATAGCCTTCTGCTATTTTTTCTAAGTTTTCAAGTCGCTTCACATAGTTTTCAAGCGTTTCACGTCGTGCGCCTGGTCTTGCAGCACTTAAAGCATCTGCTGCTGCGACGATAATCGAGATAATACTCGTTGGTTCAACGTCACCATGGTGTGAAGCAATTGCGTTTATAACTGTTTCATTTTCTTTATAACGTTTTGCTAAATCTACTCCAATTTCAACGTGAGAACCTTCTACTTCGTGGTCGATTGATTTACCGATATCATGAAGTAGACCTGCGCGTCTTGCGAGACTTACATCTTCACCGAGTTCAGCTGCAAGCATTCCTGCTAAAAATCCAACCTCTACTGAGTGCTTTAATACATTTTGACCGTAACTTAAACGGAACTTCATCTTACCGAGATGTTTAATAAGTTCAGGATGTAAATTATGGATATCTAATTCAAACGCTGCTTGTTCTCCAGCGTCTCGAATCACACTTTCCATATTACGTCTTGCTTTATCGACCATTTCTTCGATTCGTCCTGGGTGAATTCTACCGTCTAGAACGAGGTCTTCGAGTGCGTTTTTAGCAATTGTTCGACGTATTGGATCGAATCCTGAAAGGATAACCGCTTCAGGCGTGTCATCGATAATTAGATCGACACCTGTTAACGTTTCAATTGTACGGATGTTACGTCCTTCACGTCCGATAATTCGACCTTTCATTTCATCGTTTGGTAAATTTACAACAGATACTGTAGATTCACTCGTGTATTCTGCTGCGTATCTTTGGACAGTTGTTGCAAGTAATTCTTTTGCTTTTTTGTCCGCTTCATATTCCGCTTCTTCTTTACGTTCTTTTAGCATTACAGCCATATCGTGTGACAGTTCTTTTTCAAGCTCTCTAAAGATCTCGTCTTTAGCTTCAGCTCGAGTTAATCCGGAGATGCGAGTTAATTCATCATTTTGTTGACTGATGATCTCATTAATCTTTTCTTCCTTGGCATCTACCGATTGCTGTTTGTCTTCAATTTTCGCTTCTTTTAAATCTAATAGTTCGTCTTTCTTGTCGAGAGACTCACTTTTTCTATCAAGACTTTCTTCTCGAGAAAGTAATCTAGATTCAAAAGCTTGGAGATTTTGACGCGTGTCACTTTGTTCACGGTCAAATTCTTCTTTTAACTTTTGGTTATACTCTTTAGCTTCAAGCATTTTTTCTTTCTTTAGATTCATCGCTGTTTTGTTTGCTTCTTCGATGATATGTTCAGCTGATGATCTCGCTTGTTGCTGTTTATTAGTCAAAATTCTATTGACGATTAAATATCCGATAACAACACCGAAAATAATACCAAGTAAGATTAAGAAAATGTCTTTCATGTCCACAAAAAACACCTCCCTAATACATGATATTCACGTGTTGGTATTAATTGTATTTTAAATATAATAATTTATCATACAGATTAATTCTATAGAGTTTACATTAAAAAATCAAGCATGAGACAAGTCTCATACTTGATTATAATTATTCGTCAAATAGACTATTTTCTTCGTCTGTATGTTCTTCTGACTCTTCAGCATCAGTACCTTCAAATCCTAAAACATTTCTTAACTTACCGTTAATTTCGTCTAAAATATCCGGATTATTTGTTAAGTACTCTTTTGCATTTTCTTTACCTTGACCGAGTCGCTCACCTTCATATGAATACCATGCACCACTTTTATCGACGATGTCATACTCTACACCAAGATCTAGTATTTCACCTGTTCTAGAAATCCCTTGACCATACATAATATCAACTTCAGCGACTCTAAATGGTGGTGCGACTTTGTTTTTAACAACTTTAATTTTCGTACGGTTACCAACGATATCTTGAGCGAGTTTTAACTGTTCAGCACGACGAACTTCTAAACGAACTGAACTGTAGAATTTAAGTGCACGTCCACCAGGTGTTGTTTCTGGGTTACCAAACATAACTCCAACTTTTTCACGAATTTGGTTGATGAAGATTGCAGTCGTATTACTTTTAGATATTGCTGCTGAGAGTTTACGTAATGCCTGAGACATCATTCTCGCTTGTAAACCGACGTGCGTATCTCCCATTTCACCTTCGATTTCTGCTTTAGGTGTTAACGCTGCTACTGAGTCGATAACGACGATATCCACTGCACCACTTCGTACAAATGCTTCAGCAATTTCTAATCCTTGTTCACCGTGATCTGGTTGAGAAAGGTATAAGTTTTCAATATCTACACCGAGGTTTTTAGCATATACTGGATCAAGCGCGTGCTCAGCATCGATAAATGCCGCAATGCCGCCTTGGCGCTGCACTTCTGCAATCGCATGTAGTGCGACTGTCGTTTTACCTGAAGATTCTGGACCGTAAATTTCAATAATTCTACCTTGTGGGTATCCCCCAACTCCAAGTGCACGGTCTAGCGTAATCGATCCAGAAGACGTCGTTTCTACTTTACGTCCCGGATCGTCACCAAGTTTCATTACTGCACCTTTACCAAACATCTTATCCATATTTTTCTGAACAGTTTCTAACGCTTTTTGTCTTTCATCCATATATTTGATTCCTCCGAATTTTAAGTTTAATCATTTTCAGTAATTAAATTATAACATATAAAAAAACAAAAGACGAATATATGTTCGTCTTTTGTTCGTCGATTTTTAAAATATTAATTTCAGTTTTTAAAAAATTATATTGATTTTTTAAGCAATAAATTAAATGTAGTCATTTTTAATTTAAAAATACTTCTCTGCCTTTATAGAAGTACTCAATCATTGAAAGGATTGTGAAAAACACTGCAATATATAGTGAAATCATACCGATTGAAAATCCAATATAGTTTACAAACAAATCACCAAATAATAGTAAGGTAAGTGCAATCATTTGGAAGATTGTTTTAATTTTACCTAAGTTACCTGCTGCACTCACGTATCCTTGTTCGATTTGTAATAATCTTAATCCAGTCACTGCAAACTCTCTTGCAATAATAACGATTGCTATCCAACTTGAAATTGTTGACCATTCAACGAGTACAATTAAGCCAGATGCAACGAGTAACTTATCCGCTAATGGATCTAAAAATTTCCCCATGTTTGTCACTAAATTTAATTTACGTGCTAAATAACCATCTAAAGCGTCTGTAATTGAAGCGACAACGAAAATAATCGCTGCAATCAATTGTTCTACAAAAATCTCATGACCGCCGAGCACTTCAGTTGTTCCAAACGAAAAGTCATTAATCGCAAATATTATAAATACAGGTATAAGAACAACTCTTATGACTGTAATCCAATTTGGTAAATTCATAATTAATCCCTCTCAATATTAAATTGATAAAACAGCGTACCTTCTTTTTGAACTTCATCTTCTTCTAGTTTAACATCATTCACAAAAACGCTAAGTTTGGAGTTATCCTCTATTGCAACGAATACTTGTGACGCATCATTATCAATTAAAAACGTATCATCTTCAACTGCTTCGTTTGCATATGTATGGTCTTCATCATCTGTAATATTTACTAAAGTACCATCACCTTTTAGCGTAATCTTTATATCGTCTGCTGTTTTAACGTCGTAGTGCGCAGTTTTATCTTCAACTTTATTTAGCTTAATACTAAACGTTTCTTCATTATGAGAGGTATCAGTTTCAACTTGATCGTATATTTTAGACTCTCTAAAGTAATCACCTTGACTCCCTATTTGGAGTAATACGAGCCAGATGATAAAAAGAATAGCGACAATTGTTAAAAATGCATAAATTGTCTTTTTTAAATATTGTAAGTCTTTATTGACTTTATTTTCTTTTCTCTCTTTATAGACTTTTTCTTTAGACGGGATTTCATCACCGTAACGATTAATAATTTCGTCACTATCTATTTGTAATGCATCACAATACGTACGAACGAGATGTTTTGTGTGACTATTATCTGGCAACTCTTCAAAACGACCAGATTCTATAATTTGTATGATGTCACGACGAATAAGAGAACGCTCTTCCATTTCGCGGAGGGTAATTCCTTTTTGTTCTCTTATATTTCTTAAATACGGTCCTAATCTCATAATCTAACCCTTCTTTACTATGTGTACCATCCACCGTTTATATTAAATATTTGACCGGTAACTGATTGGCTATCTTCACTAAGTATATACATGACGAGTTTAGCAACTTCACTCGGTTCAATTAGGCGACGCTGGGGTAAATCTTCAATCAAAGTTTTTAAATCAACATCAGAAAGTAAATCTGTCATCTTACCTTTAACAACGCCCGGTGCAACTGCATTCACTGTGACGTTTGTTCCTGCGTATTCTACAGCGAGTGATTTAACGAGTGTATTTTGTGCACCTTTCATCGATGCATACACACTTTCACAACTCGCACCAACTTGTCCGTATACACTTGAAATAATAACAATTCGTCCGTGTGGACTCTTTTTAATTTTTGGTAAAATCGCCTGTATAAAAACGATTAAGTTACGGACTTGAATGTTATATTGCTCATCAATAATATTTAATGGTGTGTCTTCTAACATATTAAAATGTGCGATTCCTGGTGTATATATAAGATCATCTACCACATCAACATCTATCTTCTCTTTAATTTCATCAACTGAAATTGGTTGAGAAAGATCAATATAATGATGTGTGTTATTAAATTTTGACGGTGTTTGTTTTGAAAAGCTAATGACATGTTCTGACTTTAATTCATTATGTATTGCGGATCCAATCGATCCGCTACTTCCTACTAATACGACGTTACGCATTTTTTACCATCTCTACTTGAGAGACGTAGTGGTCATCTAATACTGTTTCAAATGCTTCTTTTACGTCATCAATTGTTACTGCTTCGATAATGTCTAAAATTTCATATAGGTTTCCACCGTCTAAGAAATATTTTGTATATTGGTTTGCAATATATTCTGGTGAATTTAATGACGATAAATAATCGCCAATTGTTTCTCGTTTTTCACTCAGTAGCATATCTTCTGTGAAATAATCTGTCGACTTTACTTCATCAATAATTTCTTTAATTCTTTTTACTGTTCTTTCAATATCATTTGTGTGAGAAACGAATAACGTATGCGCAAAATCACTTTCCCCGTTAAATGCAAATTGGAAACTATCGTCGACAAGTCCATTATTTATTAACTCATAATAGTAGTCTGATTTAGGACCAAACACCATTTCTAACGCAAACATCATCGTAAAGTCTAATTTTAATAATTTCTTTGTTGATAAGTCATTATTAAATTTATACCCAAGCATAAAACGATCTTCTGATACATTCATACTTACTGTTTTTTCTTTATCATTTACTTCTTTAGGCTCGGAAACCGTATGGACGACTAAATCTTTTTTAGAGTGTTCACGTTTCGACTGATGATTTTTAACGTAGCTAAATAACTCATCTTCATTTAAATCACCGACGACAATTAATACCATGTTATTCGGTGCGTAAAACGTATCATGACATAAATATAAGTCTTCTTTCGTAATTTCACTAATTGACTCTAACGTTCCAGCAATATCAATTCTCACTGGATGTTTCTGATAAAGTGACTCCATCATCGTAGTGAATAATCTAAACCCAGGATTATCTTGGTACATTTTAATTTCTTCGTTAATAATACCAATCTCTTTTTCTACAGACTCATCTGTAAAATAAGGTTTTTCGACCATATCCATTAAAAGTTCTAAGTTATCGTAAAAGTTTTCTGTACAACTAAATAAATAACTCGTACGGTCAAACGAAGTAAATGCGTTCGCACTTGCGCCGTGCTCACTAAATTTATGGAAGACGTCACCATCTTCTTTTTCAAACATTTTATGTTCTAAAAAGTGTGCGATACCGTCTGGTATTTTATGTTCTTTACCGTCGACTGTAAAATGATTATCTTTAGACCCAAATCTTGTCGTGTACGTTGCGTACTTTTTATTAAACCCCGGTTTTTTAACATAGACAACCTCTAAACCGTTAGGAAGTGTTTCACTAATGACGGTTTCTTCTAGTGCTTCGTAATATTTAACTGTCATCACTTTGACCTCCTGTTAACGTATAGACTGTATCAATATGGACAGATTTTGCTGCTTGAATAATGTCCTCACGTGTAATGTTGTTTACTTTTTCAATAAACTGACGTTCATTTGTATCCATTAAATATTCATTATAAACAATACTAATCAATGCTTTTGAGCGGTCTTTACTATTTTGTCTATCTGAAAGAATTTTATTTTTCGTTTCTTCTAAAAACTCATCTGTGAAATCACCATTTTGGAATTTCTCAAGCTCAATTAAAATATGCTCTTCAGTTTCTTTCACACGTGAATGATCGACACCAGCGAGTGCAAATAATAATCCATTTTTAATGTCTACTGTTGAACTAATTTGATAAGCGAGAGATCTCTCTTCACGTAAATGTTTAAATAAGTAGCTCGATGCACTGCCGCCAAACATCGTATTTAATATACGTACTGCCATTTCACTCGTATTTTCTTTATCAATTTTAAATCCTAAAATTGCCTTTGATTGTTCGACGTCATCATGGTCAACTTTATAGTTTAAAACTTTATTAATATCCATTTTATACGTGCTAAATGGTAATTTAATTTCTTCTTTGCGACTGTAAATTTTCTCTAATGAGTCGTGCGTATTATCGTTAATATTACCGCATAGTAAAATCATCATCTCATCATTACTCATCATTGACTCATGTACACGTTTAATATCGTCAATTGTAATGTCATCGATATCTTCAATTTTACCGTATGATAACGCACCTTCAGCACTATCACCGAACATTTCGTCTAGTAAATTCACATACGCACGCTGCATACTATTATCCATCATACTTTTTAGTCGATTCTTATACAGGCGCTTCTCTTTTTCTAAATACTCGACAGTCTTTTCATCGTATGAAAATGGTGTATTTAATAGCTCATTTAAAAGTTTTGACAAGTTTTCTAAAATATCAAGATCTTCATGGATGAAGCGTTCGTTCACAAACTCTAGCGTAAAGTGAACGAGGTGACTCGATCCAATTTTTGACGTTTGATACGTCAGATGTGCACCGTAATATTCTGATAAATATTGAATGAGTTTCGCTTCAGTGTCGTACGTCTTCGTACGTTTAATCATCATTCGTGCGAGTATATTTCTTAACGTCACTGTTTCAACGTCTAACTCATTTCTAAACGTAATACGTAATGTAAAAGTTTTAAATTTATCTGTATTAATTGTTACGATTGGAATATTTCCGTTAACTGTTTTGTTAATATCCAATATTAACTCTCCTTCATATCCAAATCACTTTCTGTGACGAGTACGTTTCTTGGTTTACTTCCAGCAGCTGGACCGATAATTTCGTTACGCTCTAAGTCGTCAACAAGTCGTGCTGCACGGTTATAACCAATCCTAAATTGTCGCTGTAGTAAACTAGCGCTTGCGCGCTGCTCTCTGATAACAAACATTTTTGCATCTGGATATAACTCGTCTTCAGATTCAACTTCTTCTTTTTTAGGTTCTTTTTGATTTAAAATAACAGATTTGTCATAGTTTGCTTTCATTTGGCTCGTCACAAAGTCAACAACACCATGAACCTCTTCATCTGATAAAAATGCCCCTTGTACACGAATTGGTTTAGAACGTCCAGATGGTAAAAATAGCATATCCCCTTTACCGAGAAGTTTCTCAGCACCACCAGAGTCTAAGATTGTTCGTGAGTCTGTCGTTGAACTTACCGCAAAAGCAATTCTTGATGGTATATTTGCCTTAATAATCCCTGTTATAACGTCAACTGATGGACGCTGCGTTGCGATAATTAAATGGATTCCAGCCGCACGCGCCATTTGAGCGATACGTGTAATACTCGCTTCAACATCTTTACTTGCGACCATCATAAGATCTGCTAATTCATCAATAATAACGACAATATACGGCATTTTAGACACTTTGTCAGGGTCCTCAGCAGTACGTTCTAAATATTTATTGTATGCTGAAATATTTTTCGTGTTCGTTGCACTAAATAAGTCATATCGTCTTTCCATTTCGTTTACAACTCTTTGAAGTGCATCCGCTGCTTTTTGTGGGTTCGTTACAACCGGACTTAGTAGATGCGGAATTCCATTATACGTATTTAACTCAACCATTTTTGGGTCGATCATCATTAATTTTACTTCGTGTGGTTTAGCATTTAGTAAAATCGATACAATAATTCCGTTAATACAGACAGATTTACCGCTTCCTGTAGATCCTGCAACGAGTAAGTGTGGCATTTTATTTAACTCTGCCATAATTGGTGCACCTGAAATATCTTTACCAAGTGCGACTTCAAGTGGATTTGTACTCGTCTTACGTTTAATTACTTCGCGTAATGTCACCATAGAAACGACAGAGTTTGGCACTTCAATACCAACTGCTGACTTACCTGGAATCGGTGCTTCAATACGAATATCTTTTGCAGCAAGTGACAACGCAATATCATTTTGTAAATTAATAATACGACTTACTTTTACACCGATATCTGGTTGGACTTCAAACTGTGTGACTGCTGGACCGATTCTAATTTTTGACACTTTTGCTTTTACACCAAAGTTATGAAGCGTTTCTTCAAGAACTTTACCTTGTTTTAAGACAACATCATTAGACATTTTTTCAGTCACTTCAGCATCTTTTAATAAAGTGATTGGTGGTGTTTTATATTCTAGTAATTCTTTTATTTCTTCATCGTCTAATTCGTCGAGTGGTGTATTATCTTCAACGGATTCTTGGTTAATCGTTTCTTCTAGCTCTTCTTCTTCGTATTCAATGTCTCTTCTAGTTTCTTTACTTTCTACGATTGAGTCTTCTTCAAAGTCATCACTACCGACGATTTCTGGTTCGTAAGTTTCTTGTACAGATTCTTCTTCAATTGAAGGTTTTTCAATAGGTGTTTCTATAGAATCGTCTGTTTCAATAACTGGTGCTTTTTTCTCTTTCTTTTCTTTTTTCGGACGTTCTTTACGGTTTTCTTTATTTTTCTCAATGAGTTCTGACGTTTTTGTAGAAATCTTTTCTCCACTTAAAGTGAGAAGTGCACCAATTCTAGAAAAGTCTTTACGTAGTTCTACTTCAACACTTTTATTACGAATCATTATCACTGAGAAATAGATAAAGACCGCTGCAAGTATCACTGTACCGATGAAACTTAACGTGTTATTCATCGCTGTAAATAATACTTGTCCAATAACTCCACCACCGGTGAAGTTTTTCGCACCTGTTTCACTAATTAATGATTTCACTTCGTCAAATGTATAGTAGTTATTAATTAATGTACGGTTTTTAATATATAAGACTGAGTGAAATAAAAAGATTAAGCCAAACTGTAAAAGAACGTATCCAAACATTCTCTTTGTAAAAGGAAAGTTGTGATTCATGGCGACGTAAATACTAGTTAACACGATGATAATATAAGTAAAATATCTACTTAAGCCAAATAGATAAGTAAATATAGAATCTATAAACTCACCGAGAGTTCCGAGTTGAAAAATAGATATAAAGACAATTAATAACATTATAAAACTCGTCAGTGCATAATATTGTTGCCGTTCATTCTTTTTTGTACGACGTTTTTTCTTCTTTTTCGCCATCAGAAACTCCTTCCTAAAAAATTTGGAGATACTAAAAGCACGCTTATAATATCTCCAAAATTACATTTATATTTCAGATATTATTGGAATAATCATCGGACGTCGTTTTGTACTTTCATATAAGTACTTGCCGAGTGATTCTCGAACGCTTTGTTTTAAATCGTTCCAGTCCATATTACCTGTACTAATTGAATCTTCTACAACTTCTTTTACGATTGCTTCAGCAGTAGAAAGTAATTCTTCACTTTCTTTTACGTATACGAATCCGCGACTTTGAATTTCTGGGCCTGCTTTAATTTGTCTATTTTCACGATCAATCGTAACAACCGCAATAAATATACCATCTTCACTTAAAATACGACGATCTCTTAAAACGATGTTACCAACGTCACCAACACCTCTACCGTCGATTAATACGTTACCTGCTTGTACTTTTTCTTGATAGAACATTTCTTTACCATCAAAACTTACAACGTCTCCATTTTCAAGTAAGAAAATATTCTCTGGTTCAATATTACTTTCAGTAGCAAGTTTGGCATGCGCGATTTGGTTTTTATATTCACCTTGAACCGGTACAAAGTATTTTGGCTTAAAAATGTTAAACATCATTTTTAACTCTTCACTTAAACCGTGACTTGACGCGTGAATTCCACTTGTTGGTAAGTAAATTTTAGCACCAGCTTTTGTTAAGTCGTTTAACGTAGAATATAGAATCACTTCCATGTTAGAACTTGGTGTCGTTAAAATATATACTTCATCGTTCTCTTTAATATTTGTAACTTCGTGAGTACCGTTAGACATTTCACCTAACGCTTCAAACGGTTCACCTTGTTCACCTGTTGCGATAATGACGATTTCATTATCTGGATAATTTTTAATTTGATGTGATGGTATTAATAATCCGTCTGGAATATCGAAATATCCTAAATTTCTCGCCACTTTAAATGAAGCTTCTAATGTTTTTCCTAAAAATGTTACTTTACGGTTTGCTTTATGTGCATTTGTTAATACCTGCTGAATACGGATAAAGTTTGAAGCGTAAAGTGAGACGATAATACGTCCTTTAGATTTTAAGAAATCCGTTAATAGTTGGCCTTCGATAATATTTTCAGGTGTGTTATAGCCTCGTTTTTCTGCTTCAGTTGAATCACTGATTAAAACGAGACAATCGTTTTCTCTAGCGAGATCATACATTTTCGCACCGTTAAAACCGAAATCTCCTTCAAGACTTTGATCGAATTTAAATTCACCTGTATAAACAATCGAACCATATTTTGTATTAATCGAGCATCCGTATGAATCTGGTATACTATGACTCGTTTCGAAAAATTCAAAACTCGCATTTTTAAAATTCATACGTGATTCGCTATTAATCGTAAAGAATTTTTGTTTCTTACGTATATTTAATTCTTTAAATGACTCTTTAATTAATGCAATTGTTAGTTTAGACGCATAAATTGGTGCATCTAATTCATCGATAATATATGGGAGTGCTCCTATTGAATCTGCGTGTCCGTGAGAAATAAAAATCGCTTTTAGACGATCTTTATTTTCTCTCACATACGTAATATCTGGAATTACGACGTCAACACCATACATCTCATTTTCAGGGAACATTAATCCCGCGTCTAACATATACATCTCGTCATCTACTTCGATGATATACATGTTTTTCGCGATTTCTCCAACACCGCCAAGCGGTATAATTTTTACGTTAGAGTCACGTTTCTTTTCCTTAGCCAACATTATCCCTCCTTATTGTTTTTATTATCTTTCTTGTCGTTTTCTTCTTTTTCAATTAACGCCTTACGTGAAGCATTCACACGACCTTGTTTGTCAATTTCTGTTACTTTAACGAGTGTTTCATCGCCAACTTTTAAGACATCTTCAACATTTTTAATGTGTTTGTGGTCAATATTTGAAATGTGAACAAGCGCATCTTTGCCTGGGAATAATTCAACGAACGCACCGAATTTTTCAATACGTTTTACTTTACCCATGTAAATTTCTCCAACTTTTGCTTCACGCGTTAAGTCTTCAATAATTTTACGTGCTTTGTCGATCATCTCTTGCTCAACTGCACCAATGAAAATTGTACCGTCTTGTTCAATATCTAATGTAACGCCTGTTTCATCGATGATTTCGTTAATTTTTTTACCACCAGGTCCAATAACATCACGAATCTTATCTGGATTAATTTTCATCGTTTCAACTTTTGGAGCGTATGGTGATAATTCTTTTCTAGGACTTTCAATTGTCGCGAGCATATTTTCTAAAATATGAAGTCTTCCGATACGTGCTTGCTCTAGTGCTTCTTCTAAAATATCTTCACGTAATCCGTCAACTTTAATATCCATTTGAATTGCAGTAATTCCTTTTTCAGTACCTGCAACTTTAAAGTCCATGCCACCTAATGCGTCTTCCATACCTTGAATGTCTGAAAGAATTGTATAGTTATCGCCATTCATCATCATACCCATCGCAATACCAGCAACTGGAGCTTTAATTGGTACACCAGCATCCATTAATGCGAGTGTCCCACCACAAATTGACGCTTGAGATGAAGAACCATTAGATTCTAACACTTCAGATACAACTCGAATTGTGTACGGGAAGTCTTCTTGTGAAGGAATCACTTGACTTAATGCACGTTCCCCTAATGCACCGTGACCAATTTCACGACGTCCCGGCGCGCGAAGTGGTCCAGTTTCACCGACTGAGAAGTGCGGGAAGTTATAGTGATGCATAAAGTGTTTCTCTTCTTCTTCACCAAGTCCATCGATAATTTGATACTCACTTAAGCTACCTAGCGTCGCAACAGATAATACTTGAGTTTGACCACGTGTAAATAAACCAGAGCCGTGTGTTCTTGGTAAAATTCCAACTTGTGAATTTAATGGACGAATCTCGTCTGGTTTTCTTTGATCTGGACGAATTTTTTCTTCAGTAATTAAATGACGCACTGTGTCAAAGACGACATCGTTAAATAAGCGTTTCGCTTCTTTTTCTTTCTCTTCGAATTCCTCATCTTCTTCGTCTAGTTCAGCGATAATTGCATCTTTAATTTCAGATAACTTTTCATCACGTTCTTGTTTATCAATTGTTAATACGCAATTTCTAATGTCGTATTCACCAATTTTTTCATCGACAAGCTGTTTAATATCTTCGTCGTCAACTGGCGTTTCGAATTCCATTTTTTCTGGTTTAACGTAATCAACGATTTCTTGCTGGAATTCAACTAACTTTTTAATTTCTTTATGTCCAAAAAGAATCGCTTCAAGCATTTTATCTTCAGGTACTTCTTTTGCACCTGCTTCAACCATGTTAATTGCATCATGTGTTCCAGCTAAGTCAAGTTCTAATACCGAATTGTCAAGCGCTTCAACATCAGGATTAATAATGAATTCATCATCTTTAATTCCGATACGAACCCCTGCGATTGGTCCATTAAACGGAATATCAGATACTGATAAAGCGATTGAAGATCCGAGCATTGCTGTCATTTCTGGTGAGTTATCCGGATCAACAGATAATACTGTAGAAATAATTTGAACGTCATGTCTAAAGCCGTCCGGGAACAATGGACGAATTGGACGGTCAATTAAACGACTCGCAAGCGTAGCCGCTTCACTTGGGCGTCCTTCACGTTTATTAAATCCACCAGGTATTTTACCTCGTGCGTATAGTTTTTCTTCATAAGCCACTGTCAGTGGGAAAAAGTCCATATCTTTAGGTTCTTTAGATGCAGTGACTGTCGATAACACAACAGTATCTCCGTAACGAACGAGTACTGCACCGTTCGCTTGTTTAGCTACTTCTCCGTATTCAACAATTAGTGGACGTCCTGCCCACTCTGTTTGAAACGTTTTCTTAGTTTCTGTCATATATTTTCTCTCCTCTACATACTTCTCTTTATGATACCATTTTTAGCAATTAATTTATATAAAAAAAAGCATACCAAATGGTATGCTCAGGTTGTCTTAACGACGTAAACCTAATCTTTGAATTAACTCACGGTAACGTGTAACGTCTTTATCGCGTAAGTAGTTTAATAAGTGTTTACGGCGACCAACCATTTTTAAAAGTCCACGACGTGAATGGTGGTCTTTTTTGTGTACTTTTAAGTGTGCGTTTAATGTGTTAATTTCTTCAGTTAACACTGCAATTTGAACTTCTGGAGATCCAGTGTCCGTTTCGTGTACACGGTATTCTTCGATTAATTGTTGTTTTCTTTCTTTTGACATTGACATAGTCAAGTCCTCCCTTTTATTAAAAAATTCGCTAATACCTGAGTTAAAAGTTAGGGTTTCTAATAACCAAGATATCGCACTTGTACTATTATAAGCTTATTCGTTATACTTTTCAAGCAGTTTTACTGCGTTCTCTTTATCTTTTGTCATCGCTTCGATTAAATCATCAAGACCGTCAAACTTCTTTTCCCCACGTAAGAAATTGTGAAGATATACAGTCACTTCTTCACCATAAATCGTACGGTCAAAATCGATTAAATGAACTTCAATTGTTACCTTATAATCATCGTGAAACGTTGGTTTTTTACCAATTGACGCGACACCTCGGTAAATTGTGTCATCAGTACCAATTGTCATCGTTACAGCGTATACTCCTAAAGACGGTAGTAAGTATGGCCCATTTGGTTCTATATTTGCTGTTCTAAACCCAATCGTACGGCCACGCTTTTCACCTTGAACAACGACACCGTTAATTTCGTATTCTCTACCGAGTAATTCGTTCGCCTCTTCTAACTGGTCAGATAAAAGTAATTCTCTAATTTTAGTGGTTGAAATTTTTTCATTATCTTCAGTGAACGGCAATACTTTTGTCGTGTTAAACTCGTCATAAGTTTTTAACGTTGTAATTGAGCCTTTTCCGTACTGGCCATAAGAAAAATCAAAGCCTGCAATTACTTCTTTTACGTTATGTTTAATTAAATATTCGTTTACGAAAGTGTCTGGAGACAGTGCTGCAAAATCACTTGAGAAGTTTACGACAAATAGATAATCAATACCTTTTTCTTCAAGCATCTTTTCTTTTTCAAGTAGCGGTGTTAAATACGTCGTGCGACGTGCTTTTGGATTTAACACAACTGACGGATGTGGATCGAACGTCATTACTGCTTTTTTAAGGTTTTTTTCATCTGCAATTTCAATCATTTTCTCAATAACTTCTTTATGACCTAAATGTAGTCCATCAAAAAAGCCGATGGCTAAAGCAACAGGTTCTAATTGTAAGTCAAAGTCATTTGGATAGTATAATCGATATGTTTCCATAGTACCCTCACAAATCATTCGACGATAAAAACATTTTAAACGGTTTATATTCGTTTTCTTTATGCTTTTTATAAATACCGATTGGTGTATTGTCCTTTATAAAAAGCACTGTTTCTACATCTTCATTTTTAGTTAATTTCATCATATCAGTTTGAGACATTTTTTGTCCATTGACTGTTTTAAAGAACGGACCGCGTGCCTCTAATTTATCTTTTAACTCTATTTTATAAAAGTCGTCTAAAACGTCTAGTATTGGAATGATTGAATCACTCGTTACGTCGTCTAATGCGACTGTATCATCTAACGTAAATCCACATGATTCTGTACGTCTTAAATAAGACATATGTGCGTCTACTCCAAGTTTACGCCCGATATCAACCGCAAGCGTTCGAATATAAGTTCCTTTTGAACACGTCACAGTAATTGGAATGTCAATCGTTTCACCGAAATTAATATCCCCTGTACGCTTTAAATCATGAATATACACCATGCGATTTGGACGAGTGACTTCTTCTCCACTACGTGCGTATTCATATAACTTTTTACCATTAACCTTTACAGAACTATACATTGGAACGGTTTGATTATATTCTCTTTCAAAATTTTCAATTGTCTCGTCGATCATTTCTGCTGTGATATGTGAGACGTTACTTGTATGTGTCACTTTACCTGAAGCATCTTCTGTATCTGTTGATACACCTAACGTTACGACTGCTTCATAACTTTTTTGTCTTTCTTGTAAAATCTCAGTCAGTTGTGTTGCTTGACCAACGACTACTGCTAACACACCTGTCACATCCGGATCTAATGTACCGGTATGTCCAACTTTTTTCATATGTAAGATTCTTCTTACTTTAGATACGACATCATGACTCGTCATACCTTTAGGTTTATCTACACATATTACTCCGTGATACATAGTGTCACCTCGTTATTTTTCAAAGACTTTTGTTAATTTTTCAATTAAAAATACAATAATACTTGCAACGACTACTATAAATATTAGCGATAAAAATGCAGAGCTAAACGATTCAGTTGGTAATAAATGGAAAAATAGTGCATCAATTCCGATAATGATTAGGCCGAGCAGTATTAAATACATTATAAACCACAGTCTATTAGTCATGACTTACCTCCAATGTATTATTTCTATTAAATATACCATTTATTACATGATATTAAAATATGTAGAAGTATAGCTAAAATGAAAAAAGTGGCTAGATACTCTAGCCACTTTGATTATTTTTCTTCGTCTCTAATTTGGTTTAAGATATTCTCAATTCTGTTACCATAATCTACAGACTGATCATATTTTACGAAGATTTCTGGCGCTTTTCTAAGTCGAATATTTTTTGCGACTGCTGTACGTAATAAACCTCGATATTTATTTAAAATATCTTCAACTTCTGATTTATTTTCGTTTAACGTCGTAAAGTATACATTCGCATACTCTAACTCTTCAGAAACTTCAACTTCAGTTACTGTCACAAGTTTTAACGATGATTCTTTATCCATTACCTCGTTATCAATGACTTCTGTAACTACCTTTTTAATTTCTTCTGCGACACGGTCATTACGCTTTGCCATAATTATACTCTCCTAACTTCAACCATTTCGAACGCTTCAATTTGGTCGCCTTCTTTAACGTCATTAAAGTTTTTAATTGTGATACCACATTCGTATCCAGAAGTGACTTCTTTAGCGTCATCTTTAAATCGTTTCAGTGAGTCGATTTCACCTTCAAAGACTACAACACCTTCACGGATCACTCGAACACCTGAGTCTCGAGTAATTTTACCTTCGGTGACGTAAGAACCAGCAATTGTACCGATTTTAGATACTTTAATTGTTTGACGTACTTCTGCGTAACCAGTCACTTGCTCTTCATATTCAGGATCGAGCATACCTTTCATTGCTTGTTCGATTTCTTCTAGTGCTTTATAAATGACGCGGTGTAAGCGAATATCTACTTTTTCGTTTTCAGCAGTACGACGTGCGTTTGCATCTGGACGTACGTTAAATCCGATAATAATAGCGTTTGATGCATTTGCAAGTGTAACGTCTGACTCGTTAATTGCTCCAACACCTGTATGAATAATACGGATGTTAACTCCTTCGACGTCAATTTTCATAAGTGAGGCTGCAAGTGCTTCAACTGTACCTTGAACGTCTGCTTTAAGAATTAAGTTTAAGTCTTTTAAATCGCCTTCTTTAAGCGTTTCAAATAAGTTATCTAAACTAATTTTATTTGTAGATTCGCGGTCACGCATAATTTTATCTTCTTTACGTTTTTCTCCAACAGCTCTCGCTTTTTTGTCATCTTTAAATACGACGAAGCGGTCTCCTGCTTGAGGAATATCATTAAGACCAGTAATTTCAACTGGTAATGATGGACCAGCTGTTTGAATTCTTTCACCTAAATCGTTTGTCATCGCACGTACTTTACCGAACGTATTACCAACGACGAGTGAATCACCGACATGTAGTGTACCGTGTTGAACGAGTAACGTTGCTACAGGTCCGCGTGATTTGTCAAGTTCAGCTTCGATAACTGTACCGATTGCATCACGATCAGACTTCGTGCTTAACTCTTCAACTTCACTGACTAACGTAATCATCTCAAGTAAGTCATCGATTCCCTCACCTGTTAATGCTGAAAGTGGTACGAAGATTGTATCTCCACCCCAGTCCTCTGGGAATAATCCATGTTCACCTAACTCAGTCATTACGCGGTCTGGATTTGCTGTTGGTTTGTCTACTTTGTTTACCGCAACGATAATCGGTGTCCCAGCAGCTTTTGCGTGGTTTAGTGCTTCAATTGTTTGAGGCATTACCCCGTCATCTGCTGCTACAACAAGTACTGTTAAGTCAGTGACTTGAGCACCGCGTGCACGCATTGTTGTGAATGCTTCGTGTCCAGGTGTATCTAAGAAAGTGATATCTTTATCATTCCAGCGGATTTGATATGCACCAATATGCTGAGTGATTCCACCTGCTTCTCCACCTGTAACGTTTGCATTACGTATTGAGTCGAGTAACGTTGTTTTACCGTGGTCAACGTGACCCATAATCGTAACAACCGCTGGACGCTCTTCAGTTAATTCTTCGTTTTCTAAGTCGAAGTAAATATCTAAGTCTGTATCATCAATAACTTCTTCTTTTTCAGCAGTGAATCCGTAGTTTTCAGCGACAATTTCAACTGCTTCATCATCAAGGCTTTGGTTAATATTTGTCATAATACCGAGCATAAATAAGTCTTTTACAACTTTAGACGCGTCTACATTGATTTTTTCAGCAAGATCTCCGACAGTGATTCCTTCCTCATAAGTGAATGAACGGTTACCTGAATCAGTTGATTTGTTGTTAGAGTGTTTATCTTGCTTATTTTTGTCGTCTTTTTTATTGTTTTTCTGGTTGTTGTTATTATGCTTATTCTTCTTGTGATTTTTTTTATTGTTTTTGTTATTTTTATGTTTTTTATTATTTTGTTTATGAGTATCGTTTTTCTTGTTGTCTTTCTTGTTGTTTTTCTTATTATTATCTTTTTTTACAAACTTACTATCTAGTAATTTTACATCGTCATCATTTAAAGATTGCATATGTGAGTTGTAGTCTTTACCGTTATCTTTTAAAACATTGATGACTTCTTTACTTTGTAAGTTATGTTGTTTCGCGTATTCATGAATTCTAATCTTACTCATTGAATCACGTTCCTTTCTCATTCAGCTCTAACAACTTCTTTTTAAAGCCGTTATCCGTGATACCAAGTACGACTCTATTATAAGCACCTGTCGCAACTGATAACTCTTCAGTCGTATAAGTTTCAATTAAAGGGATGGACTGAGTCGTTGTTTTATCACGTATTCTCTTTTTTGTACTATTCCCTGCGTCACTCGCTAAGTAAACGAGCTTTACTTTTCTTTGTTTCATACCGTCTAAAGTTAACGGTTCTCCACTCGTAATTTTACCGGCTCTTGTCGCAATACCGAGTAAATTTAATTCTTTACTCATCGTTTCGGGATATCCTCACGGTAAATTAGACGGATGATTTCATCGTAAACTGGATCTAATACATCAGTACTTACACCAAGTTTACTTTCAAGTATTTGTTTTTCTCTCGCGAGTTCAACTTGTTTTAAATCTTTTTGCACGTAAGCGCCGCGACCATTTTTCTTACCCGTTTCGTCCGCGAACACTTCACCGTCTTTTGTTTTTACGATTCGAATAAGATCTTGCTTTTTAAACATTTCACCAGATAAAATATCTTTTCTCATTGGAATTTTACGTGCCATATTTCTCACACCTTAGTTTTCTTCTGATGGTTCTTCAGCTAAAGCTTCTACTTTAAACTCTTCATCTATTTCGATATCTGAATCTAAAGTCACTGACGCTTCCTCAGATTCGTTATATTCTGATTCAGCAATAATATCAATTTTCCAACCTGTTAATTTCGCAGCGAGTCTCGCGTTTTGTCCACGTTTACCAATCGCTAATGATAACTGATTGTCTGGTACGACAACAGTCGTTGATTTTTCTTCATCGTCAATTAAAACGTCGACAACTTCTGATGGTGATAACGCATTTTTTACGTAAACTTTCGGATCGTTATCGTATAACACGATGTCAATCTTTTCTCCCGATAATTCTTCGACAATTGCTTCAACACGAGCGCCTCTAGAACCGACACATGATCCAACTGCATCGACGTTTTCATTTTCTGCGTAAACTGAAATTTTAGAACGCTCTCCTGCTTCTCTAGCAACACTCATAATTAGCACAGTTCCGTCATAAATCTCAGGCACTTCTTCTTCAAATAGTCTCTTTAAAAGGTTAGGATGTGTACGTGAAACGTAAATTTGCGGGCCGCGTGTCGTTTGTTCTACTTTACTTAAGTAAACACGAATTCTGTCTCCTGTCTTATACGTTTCATTTGCCATACGTTCAGACTCTGGAAGTACTGCATCTGTGTTTCCAAGTGTCACGTAAACAAATCTTTTGTCCACTCTGTCTACAGTACCAACAAGCAATTCGTCTTCTTTATCGATAAATTCTTCATATAAGATTTCACGTTCAGCATCTCTAATTCTCTGCATTACTGCTTGTTTAGCTGCTTGTGCACCGACTCGGTTAAAGTCTGAAGGTGTAATGTCTTCGTCAAACGGATCACCAACTTCGTATGCTGGATTGTACTCACGTGCAGTCAGTAAGTCGATTTCTGCTGTTTCATCTTCAACTTCTTCTACGACGTCTTTACGTGAAACTACACGGTAGTTCCCTGTGTCCATATTGATTTCTACACGAACATCTTTATGGTCTTTATAGTTCTTTTTATAAGCGGTTAAAAGCGCCGCTTCAATTGCTTCAATGAGTACCTCTTTTGGGATATTTTTTTCTTTTTGAATGTACTCAATCGCATTCAGTAATTCCTGATTCACTTATATTCCTCCATTCATAGTAAGACAGCTTTACGAATTACAGCAATTTTACTACGGTCAACTTCAACCGTTTTTTCTCGTGTTTTGTCACGGTACTTAATTGTTACTGTATGTTCATCGTAATCTGTCAGTATACCTGTCCACTCTTGTTCACCATTAATATGCTGGTATGTTTTTACGTATATACCATTATTTAACGTCGTCTCTAAATCTTTTTCAGTTTTAATTGGACGCTCTGCCCCTGGTGAAGAGACATCTAGGAAGTAATGACCATCGATAATATCCCATTCGTCAAGCTTATCTGCGAGTACTTCACTACCTCGTACACAGTCATCTAACGTAATACCACCCGGCTTATCTAGATAAAATCTTAAAAACCAATCTTTTCCTTCTTTTTTATATTCAACTTCAATCAGTGAATAATTTAATTCTTCTACAACGGGTTCAGCTAATTCATATATCTGTTGTTCTCTTTTATTCACTTTTACCGTTCACCTCACTTAAAACGTAAGAAAAGAGCGTACATACAGTGCGCTCTTTCCCCATTTCTACAACATTTATTTCCATTTGATTATACCATAACAAAAACTATAAGTCGAATATTGATAATTGTGCTTTATCAGGGAGATGATCTAAGCTGCCAAGTTCTGTTAAGTAGTCGATGACTTTTTGTGAAACTCCTGCTTTTTTATTTAAATCTTCTTTACTGATGAAGTTCTCAGTTTCTCTTACTTGTGCGATATTTCTAGCCACACTTAGTCCGAGTCCAGGTACCGCTGTAAATGGCGGAATCAAAGAATCTCCTTCAATAATAAAGTTTTCAGGATGAGATTTTTCTATATCGATCGGTTGCATCTCAATATTTCTATGTCTCATTTCGTTTACGATTTCTAAGACGATTAATAAATCTTTTTCTTTTTTCGTCAGTTCATTGTAGTTACCTTTCATTTCCTTAACTTTTGTACGTAACGTCGATTTATCTTTTGTCATCGTCATTAAATCAAAGTCCGCTGCACGGACACTTAAATAAGCTGCATAATATTCTTTAGGATAATGAACTTTAAAGTACGCAATTCTTACAGCCATTAAAACATATGCTGCTGCGTGTGCTTTTGGGAACATGTACTTAATTTTTAAACATGAATCGATGTACCAATCTTCTACACCGTTTTGTTTCATAGTTTCAATCCACTCAGGTTGTAAACCGCGACCTTTACGTACACTTTCCATTATTTTAAACGCTAAACTCGGTTCAAGTCCTTTATACATTAAAGTTACCATAATATCGTCACGACAACCAATCACTGTTGAGATGTCACAAATACCTTTACGAATTAAATCTTGAGCGTTACCGAGCCAAACGTCTGTACCGTGAGAAAGTCCAGAGATTTGAACAAGTTCACCGAACGTATTTGGTTTTGTATCTTCTAACATTTCACGAACAAATGGTGTTCCGAATTCTGGTACACCGTATGTTCCAGTGTTACTCATAATCTCATCTCGGGATACACCAAGCACTTCTGGTCCTTCGAACAACTTCATCGTATCTTTGTCGTCGATTTGAATTGTTTTAGGGTCAACGCCTGTTAAATCTTCAAGCATTCGGATCATCGTTGGGTCAACGTGACCTAAAATATCAAGTTTCAATACGTTTTCGTCAATACTATGGAAATCAAAGTGTGTCGTACGCCACTCACTTGTCGTATCGTCTGCTGGATACTGGATTGGCGTAAAATCAAAAACGTCCATAGAATCTGGTATAACGATAATACCACCTGGGTGCTGACCAGTCGTACGTTTAATTCCTTCACTTTCACTGGATAATCTATCAATTTCTGCTTTACGTTTTCTTAAACCGTGGTCATTCATATAACCGTTAACATAACCAAACGCTGTTTTATCTGCAAGTGTTGAAATTGTACCTGCACGGTACACGTAGTCTACACCGAACAGTTCTTTAGTGTAGTTATGCGCTGTTGCTTGATATTCACCACTAAAGTTTAAGTCGATATCAGGAACTTTATCTCCTTTAAATCCTAAAAATGTTTCAAACGGAATATCTTGACCTTCTTTAATAAACGGAATACCACACGATTCACATTCTTTATCTGGTAAATCGAATCCTGAGTTATATTTACCGTCATCAAAAAATTCACTATGTTTACATTTCGGACAAATATAGTGTGGTGGCATTGGGTTTACTTCTGTAATTTCCATCATAGTTGCGACTAAACTTGACCCTACTGAACCACGACTTCCAACTAAATAACCATCGTCTAACGATTTTTTTACGAGTTTTTGTGAAATTAAATAAACCACTCCGAAACCGTTAGAAATAATACTGTCTAATTCTTTTTTAAGACGTGCTTCAATTATCTCAGGAAGTGGATCACCGTAGATTTCTTTTGCTGTTGAATACGTCAATTCTTTGACTTCGTCATTCGCGTTTTTAATTTCAGGAGTAAATAAGCCGTTTTTAATGACTTCTACTTCACCGATTTTCTTACTAATTTCGTTCGTATTTTCAACGACAATCTGTTGAGCCAATTCTTCGCCTAAAAATGAAAAATCTTCAAGCATTTCTGTCGTCGTTCTAAAGTGAGCATGAGGTAATGTTTGACGAGATAACGGATTCCCTGGGTTACCTTTAATAATAATTTCACGTCGAATTTTATCTTTCTTATCTAAGTAGTGTGTGTTACCAGTGGCAACGACTGGTATTGATAATTCCTCTCCGATTTTAATCATATTGTAAACAAGCTCTTCATACATATCATCATCACGAATTAATTCACGTTCATAAAGATGAACATATAAATCTTTCGGGAACACTTCTAAATAATCATAATATCTTGCTTTAGATAATGCTTCATCATAAGACTTTTCAAGTAATGTTCTAAATACTTCTCCGTTATCACACGCACTACCGATAATTAAACCTTCACGATGAGTATCTAACATATGCTTTCTTACGCGTGGCACTTGATAGAAACTTTCAGTTAAACTGTCTGACACAATTTTAAATAAGTTTTTAAGTCCCGCTTGGTTTTTAACTAAAATAGTTGCGTGCGATGTTTTACTTAATTTAAATGCATCTTCACGTGCGAGTGTGTTAATCGCTTCGTGCGTATATATATCATTTTCTTTAAGTTGTTGAAGCATTTTAATAAATATAAACCCTGTCGCTTCAGCGTCATAAATCGCCCGGTGATGTGAAACAAGTTCTACATTATAATGTTTAGCGAGCGCTGCTAAGTTATGACGTTTTAAACTTTTATTTAACACTTTCGTTATTTCTAGCGTATCGATGACTGGATTTTCTGACGGTCCAAACCCTAGTTTCGTATAGGCCGTGTCGATAAAGCCCATATCAAACGTCGCATTATGTGCAACATATATACCGTCACCGACCCACTCTCTAAATTCAGGAATCACTTCTTCAAATTCACGTTCATTTTCTAACATTTGATCAGTAATCCCTGTTAAGTTTTTAATGACTTCAGATAATGGTTCGTGCGGATTTATAAAGCTTTCATATCGGTCGATAATTTCACCTTTATACACTTTAACTGCTGCGAGCTCGATAATTTTATCATACCTACTGGATAGCCCTGTCGTCTCAACGTCAAATACGATATACGTCGCATCATCTAGTTTTACTGAGCTTTCTTTAAAAGCAAGTTTCGCACCATCTTCAACAATATTTGCTTCCATACCAAAAATGACTTTAATGTCTTTATCTTTTGCGTAGTTATAAGCATTCGGAAACGCTTGAACGTTATTGTGATCAGTAATTGCAATCGCAGGGTGACCATATTCAATTGCTCGGTCAATATAATCTTCAGCTGTCGTTACAGCATCCATCGCACTCATCATCGTATGAAGATGAAGTTCAACACGTTTCTTTTCGCTTTTATCTTCATGTTTTGGTGGTTTTATTTCAGTTAATGCACGTAAATTCATGACTAAGTCTTTCGCGAATTCGTCGTATTCAACGTTACCTTCTACAATGACCCAATCTCCTTCATTTAAGGCTTCAAACACTCTCGTTTCTTCTTCTTTATTACCAAAACGTTTAATTTGAATGCTGTCAGTATAATCGGTAATTTTCATGTTTAAAATCTGTTTTCCAGTACGCGTATGGATGATATCTTTACTAAAGATTGTCCCTTCGAGTCTAACGTTAAACTCTTCATCTTCAATATTAGACATCGGTCTTACACCGTCAAACGATAATTTTTTACCGAGCTGTTTAACAACTTTTTCCGGCTCTTTTTCTTCAGCCTCTTTTTGTTTTTTATGTTCATTAATTAATTTAACTGTATTATCATTTATTTTTTGTTCGAGTTGCTCATCGTTTTTACTCACCGCTTCTACATCAACATCCGTTTCGATTGATGTAATTTTAATTCCGAGCGCTTCATATGCTTTTATTAAATTTGTCTGTAATTGACGTTCAAAGCATTCTTTTGTCACTTCGCTCGTAAAACTAAATTTTAAGACGCCTTCATTGTAAAAAACTTTTGAGCGGTTAATTTGTCGTTTAAAATTCTCAGACGCGTTCGTCATATTCAGTGCATCATTTAAGTATTCATACACATCACGTGCTTCAAATCTGTCTGCACTGATTTCAATACTCACTTCAGCAATCGACTGAAACGCATGCTTTACTTTTTGAGATAAATTATCAAATAATGATTGATCGATTAACTGGTTGAAATGAAGTTTAAATTTCCAAAGTCTTTCTTTATCGTCAATGATCACTTTTCTAAGCTCGCCGTCACTGAGTGCTTCATTTTCTTCAACGCCTGCTTGTTGTAAGAGTATTTTAAACTGCTCGTTATAATTCATAACGTTCCACTCCTAAAAAATAGCGTAAATCTCTCGATTTACGCTGTCTATAATTTATGCATAATGTTCTTCGATGAATGACTTTAAGTCTTCGAGTTTAACATCGTGTTTTTCATCACTATTTCTAAATTTCACTTCTACAACACCGTCTTTAATACCGCGCCCGACGACTACTCTCACTGGAATACCAATTAAGTCTGAGTCGTTAAATTTAACGCCAGCACGTTCATCTCTATCATCAAGAAGTACTTTAAAATCTTTAGAAAGCGAATTGTATAGTGTTTCAGCTGGTTCGACGAATTCATCTTTTTTCACGTTCATCATAACGATGTGAATATCAAATGGTGTGACTGATTTAGGCCACATAATTCCATTATCGTCGTGATATTTTTCAACAATTGCTGATAAAGTTCTTGAAATACCAATACCGTAGCATCCCATTAATACTGGAACACTTTTTCCTTTGTCGTTTAATACTGTTAAATTCATCGATTCACTATACTCAGTACCAAGTTCGAATACTTGTCCAACCTCAATACCTTCTCTAAATTTAACTGGTCCACTACCATCTGGTGCCATTTCACCTTCAGTAATAAATCTAAAGTCTCCAAATGCTTCGACTTCAAAATCTTTTAAGTTAACATTTTTTAAATGATAATTGTCTTCGTTTGCACCGACTGGGAAGTTTTTCATAACTTCAACTTGGTAGTCAATGTAGACTGGAATTTTACTATTGACTGGTCCTAAAGATCCTCCGTGAGCATTAAACACTTCTAAAATATCTGTTTCATCCGCAAGTTCTGGTTCAGTTTTTGAATTAAAAAATGTTTTTAATTTAACTGTATTTAATTCATGATCTCCACGAATAACAATCATTTTTAACTCTCCGTCGACTTCTACAACCATTGTTTTTGTTGTTTCTTCGACTTTAACACCGAGTAACTCTGCAAGTTCATCAACTGACTTAATGTTAGGTGTTTCAATTTTTTCTATATCTTTTTCCACTTCGTCACTTTTCGTTTCAGGACGTAGACATTGTGCTTTTTCAATGTTTGCAGCGTAATCACTCGCTTCACTAAATACAATTGTATCTTCACCGATTTCAGATAGTGCCATAAATTCATGCGTATGTGAGCCACCAATTGCACCACTATCTGCTTCAACTGCACGGTAGTCTAATCCGATACGTGAAAAGATTTTTTCATATGCCCCGTACATATCATTATATGTTTTTGTTAATGATTCTTGATCAACATGGAATGAGTACGCGTCTTTCATCATAAATTCTCTACCACGAAGTAATCCAAAACGTGGACGTAATTCGTCACGGAATTTCGTCTGAATTTGGTAAATCGTCAGTGGTAAACGTTTATAGCTTTTTAACTCATCTCTTACTAAGTCAACAACGACTTCTTCATGCGTTGGTCCAAGTAGAAAGTCTCTGTCGTGGCGGTCTTTTAAACGTATTAATTCTTTACCATACTTCTCCCAACGTCCGGATTCTTCCCAGAGTTCCTTTGGAGCAAGCACTGGCATTTGTACTTCGTTACCTCCGACCTGATTCATTTCTTCACGGACGATTTCTTCAATATTTTTTAATACCATTTTTGTAATTGGTAAATACGTGTATACTCCTCGTGCGAGTTGTTTAATCATTCCTGATTTTAACATCAATTGATGACTTAAACTTTCAGCTGAAGCAGGTACTTCACGCTGTGTTGGTATAAACATTTTTGATTGTCTCATCCCATTATCCTCCTAAGAAAAATACCTTAATGTCGTTCCATGTCACTAAAATCATGATCATTAAAACAAATAATACTCCCGCAATTTGGATATTCATTGCGACTGTTTTATTTACAGGTTTTCTAAAAATTGCTTCATATAGTACAAATAATATTCTACCACCATCTAATGCTGGAATTGGTAGTAGGTTCATTACACCTAAGTTTACACTAATCATCGCAGTAAATGCGATTAAACTAATTATACCAAGTTGTGCAACAGATTCTGTCACTTTGTATATACCGACCGGTCCATTTAACATATCAAATGTAAATTCTCCTTGGAATATCGATAAGAATAATTGACCGAGTAATGTGAGTAACATCGTACTCACTTCAATCATTCTCTCAGTTCCCCAGAGAATTGGCTCGAATATGTTTTTTGGCTCTGCCATCATTTGTCTAACACCGATAATTAATCGTTTTTCAACTTCACCTGTTGGAGTCTCTGTTTCTTCAATCGTCGGTGTTATATCAACTTCACGGACTTCACCGTTATTTGCAACTGTAAATGTGAGTGGATTTTCTTCATCTGCATTTTGTGCGATTGTTGTCGTCATACTCGTCCAATCGTTCACTTCATGTCCATTGACAGCAGTGATCTCATCGCCACGTTCAATCCCTGCTTCTTCAGCTGGAGAGTTTTCGTTAACTTCTCCAACGATTGGCTCGTCGACTGTTTTACCAACGACATATGCTAAAAATATAAATAGAACGAATGCGAGTAAAAAGTTAAATAATGGTCCAGCAAATAGCGTTAAAAATCGTTGCCAAGGTGTTTTAGATTCGAAGCGTTCATTATATGACGGAATTCTTTCTAACTGTCCATTTTCAACTAAGTATGCTGTTTTAGCAATTTTATAAGTTACAACTTCATTATCACTATAACGATTCGCTGTAAGAGTCATATTACGAACAAAATCGTTATCAACAACTTCGACTTGCTCTATATCTGTGAAGTTATGTTTATCATCTAAAATAACGTGTGTAACTTCATTTGAATCGTTCAATTTTAATGTAATACTCATTCCTTTATTTAGAGGGTTCACTTCCATATCAGCACTTGCCATACGGACATATCCTCCAACAGGGAGAAGTCGTATTGTATATAGCGTGTCTTTATGTGTATAAGAAAATAATTTTGGTCCCATACCAATCGCGAATTCTGGACAGTAAATACCTGCACGTTTTGCGAAATATAAATGTCCAAACTCATGTACTGTAACAAGTACTCCAAAGACGACGATAAAAGATAAAATACCTACCAAGAGTTATGACCTCCAGTCTTCTTTATAAAGTTTATCGTAATAAAGAATTGTATCTAGATCTGGATGTTCTATTACTGTATGTTCATTCATTCTAGACTCGACGATATCTTCAATTTCTAAAAATGTAATTTCATCGTTTAAAAATTTCTCGACCGCATATTCATTTGCTGCATTCATTATAGCAGGCATCGTCCCACCAATTTTTAACGCATCATATGCAAATTGAATCATTTTAAAACGATTAAAGTCCATCGGTTCAAAGTTTAATGTAGATAATTCATGAATATCTAATGGATTATTCTTTTCAATTCTCGTCGGATAAGTGAGTGCATATTGAATTGCAGTTCTCATATCACTGTTACCGATTTGTGCCATGATAGAATTGTCGTTAAATTCTACCATCGAATGAATAATACTCTCTCTATGAATTAACGTTTTTATATTTTCAGCATTCATATTAAATAAGTGGTGCGCCTCAATGACTTCGAGTCCTTTATTCATCATCGTTGCGCTATCAATTGTAATCTTTTGTCCCATCGACCAATTTGGATGATTTAACGCATCTTTTTTTGTTACTGACTTTAATTCATCTCTCGTTAAGTCTCTAAAACTTCCACCTGACGCGGTTATAATTAAGGTTTTTACAGTTTTTAGATCCTCGCCGTTTAAACATTGAAAGATCGCAGAGTGTTCACTATCCACTGGAATTATTTCAGCATTATATTTTTTAGCGTGACTCATTACAATATCACCAGCAGCGACGAGCGTTTCTTTATTGGCAAGACCTATTTTTTTTCCTTGCTCAATGGCACGTAACGTCGGCACAAGTCCAACACTTCCTAAAATTGCTGTAACTAAAATGTCAGCGTCATAAGTTGCGACGTCAATTAAACCATTATCACCTGAAGTAAACAAAACGTCATTAAATTCATCTTTTAATTTCTTAACATCTTTCTCATGTTTTACTGAAACAAGTTTTGGATTAAATTCAGCAATAATCTTTCTTAACGAATCGATGTTTTCACCAACAGAAATTGCTTCAAGCATAAACTTATCTCTATTTAAGCGAATGACATCGAGCGTTTGTGTACCAATTGAGCCGGTAGCACCTAATATCGATACTCTTTTCATTTTCACACCTCTAAATAATAATCGGTAATATGTTCATTAACGGTAATACAAATATAAAACTATCAAAACGGTCTAATATACCACCGTGACCTGGAAGAATCGTTCCTGAGTCCTTAACGTCAAACTGACGTTTTAATGCAGATTCTACTAAATCTCCCATTTGTCCAAATGCACTTAAAATTACCGTGAATATGACGAGTGAAAACACATTGTTTTCAAGTAATCCTGTCGAAGAAAATATTACTGCAAGAACTGCAGCACTTAAGAGTCCTCCAAGTGCACCTTCGATTGTTTTGTTCGGTGATATTCTTGGCCATAGCTTACGCTTACCAATCGCACGACCAAATAAGTACGCACCAGTATCTGTCGTCCAAACAATCAATAAACCATACATTAAGTATATTAAACCTGCCGTTCTCGTTTCATACGCATACATAAATCCAATTCCGATGTATGCGACACTCATTACACAAAATCCCATATCTACAAATGAGAAGCGGTTATTTGAAATGACCGTAAATGACAACATTATTAATGCCATCCCAATCATTAAATTTACCCTGTTATCTTCAACAACAGGTAAAAAATTTGAATTCGGTCCGAGAATTAAAAATAGTGCGATAATCGACATAATTCCCGGCACGCTAAATATATGAATTCTATTCATCTTTAATATTTCATATAATGCAACGTATGACATTAAATAGACAAGTGCTAAAAACGGCAATCCACCATATATTACAACCGGAAGAAAAATTAATAAGGCGATGACTGCTGTAATTACTCTAGTCTTCATTTACCTTATCCTCCTTTAACCCTCCAAACCTTCTCTCTCGAGTTCTATATTCATTAATAATTGAATTAAATTCTTCTGTTGTTAATTCAGGCCAGTAGGTGTCTGTAAAGTAAAATTCACTGTAAGATATTTGCCATAATAAAAAATTACTGACCCTACATTCTCCACTCGTACGAATTAAAAGTTCTGGATCTGGATAATCTTTAGTATATAAATATCTATTAATTAGTGACTCATCAATATCAGAATGATTGAGTTTATTAGATTCAGCATCTTTTACGATTTCTTTTACCGCATCAACAATCTCACTTCTAGATCCGTAATTTAATGCAAATATAAGCGTAAGTCCTGTATTATTTTTTGTTTTCTCTTTTGCATGAGAAACTGCTTTTTTTGTATGTAAAGGAAGTTTATCAAAATGACCGATTGTCTCTACTTTAACGTTCTCTTTCATAAGTTCTGGCAAAAACTTATTCATAAACAGTCCTGGAAGTTTCATTAAAAACGATACTTCACTTTTTGGACGCGACCAATTTTCTGTTGAAAAGGCATAAAGTGTTAAATATTTTATATTTAAACGATTGGCAGCAATCGTAATACGTCGAACAGTTTCCATTCCTTCTTCGTGACCTTTAATACGTGGAAGGCCAAGACGTTCTGCGTATCTACCATTTCCATCCATAATGATAGCTACATGGTTTGGACCATTTTTTTCAGTCTTTTTCTGATCATTAAACATAAGTAGCCTCCGAAATAAAATTAGAACTATACAGTCTGTACATATTAGTCCATTTTACCATAAAAAAGAATAAAAAATACAGGTAAGCCTTCTCGCTTACCTGTCATTTTTAAACTTCCATAATGTCTGCTTCTTTAGCTTTTACAAGTTCGTCAATTTCACCAACGTATTTGTTCGTGAGTTCTTGAACGTCGTCTTCAAGTGTTCTTAATTCGTCTTCACTAATTTCTGAGTCTTTTTCTTGCTTTTTAAGTGCGTCATTAGCATCACGTCTAACGTTACGAATTGCTACTTTTGAGTTTTCACCTTCACTTTTAACATCACGTGTTAACTCTTTACGTCTTTCTTCAGTTAATTGAGGAATCGTAATACGAATCATTGTTCCGTCTGAAGTCGGGTTCACACCTAAATCAGCGACTTGAATTGCTTTTAAAACATCATCTACTGAGCTTTTATCATAAGGTGTTACTGTAAGCATTCTTGCTTCAGGTACTTGAATGTTCGCAAGTTGTTGTAATGGTGTATCTGCACCGTAATAATTTACGTAAACACGGTCTAATAGACTCGCGTTTGCAGTTGCTGTACGAATTCCTGCAAGGTTACGATTTAGCGCATCGATTACGTCTTTCATTTTACTTTCTGCCTGTTTAATTACGTCGTTAGCCATACTTTACTCCCTCTTATTCTGTTATCGTTGTACCAATATCATCGCCAAGTACTGCGCGTTTGATATTGCCATCTTCTGATATTGAAAATACCACAAGTGGTATAGAATTGTCCATACAAAATGAAGTCGCTGTAGCGTCCATCACTTGTAAATTTTTCTTTAACATATCAATGTATGTTAATGTGTCGAATTTAGTAGCAGTTTCATCGTGCTTAGGATCTGCAGAATATACGCCATCTACGTTGTTTTTACCCATTAAAATAACGTCAGCGTTAATCTCAGCTGCTCTTAGTGCTGCAGTTGTATCTGTTGAGAAGTACGGGTTACCAATACCAGCTGCGAATATTACAACACGTCCTTTTTCAAGATGGCGAATTGCACGGCGTCGAATATAAGGTTCAGCAATTTGCTTCATTTCAACTGATGTCAGTACACGTGTATCGACATCTAATTGCTCTAGACTATCTTGAAGTGCAAGTGAATTCATAACAGTCGCAAGCATACCAATATAGTCCGCTGTTCCGCGTTCCATACCTAAATCACTACCTGTTTTACCGCGCCAAATGTTTCCGCCACCAACAATTACAGCAACTTCAACATCAAGTTCTCTTGCTTCTTTAATTTGTTTCGCAATATTTTTAATGACGTCTGGTTTAATACCAAAACCTTCTCCACCAGCAAGTGCTTCACCAGAAAGTTTTAAAACGATTCGTTCATATTTAGAAGAACTCATAATTTTCATTCCTTTTAAACTGTTCTATATCAAATTATATAGAAAAAAGACACCGAAGTGTCTTTTTTCTTATTGACCCATTTGGCCTTTAACTTCTTCAGCAAAGTCTTCACTACGTTTTTCTAGACCTTCACCAAGTCCGTAGCGTACAAAAGTAACTAATTCTGCGTTATTTTCTTGTAAGAATTTATCGACAGTTTTGTCGCCGTCTTTAACAAATGGTTGTGAACCAATAACGATTTCTTCTAAGAATTTACGCATTCTACCTTCAACCATTTTATCAACGATTTTTTCTGGTTTACCTTCTTGAAGTGCTTGGTTTTTAAGAACTTCACGCTCATTGTCAAGTTCTTCTTGTGGAATTTCGTCTTGTGAAGCGTATTTAGGGTTTAAAGCTGCAGCGTGCATTGCAACGTCTTTAGCAACTTCTTCGTCAGTTGAACCTTCGATTACTGAAATTACACCGATTGTACCACCCATGTGGATGTACTCACCAAATGCACCGTTTTCTGGTTTAGTTAAGATTTCAAAGCGACGGATGTTCATGTTCTCACCAATTGTCGCAATTGCTGATTTCATAACTTCTTCAACAGATTGTCCGTCTAATTCAGATTTGTTTAATTCGTCAAGATCAGCTGGTTTTGTGTTTACAATATGCTCAGCAATTTTCTTAACTAAGTTTTGGAATTGTTCGTTACGTGCAACGAAGTCTGTTTCAGCGTTGATTTCAACGATTGCAGCATCGTTACAGTTTACTGCAACTTCAATTAAACCTTCAGTAGCAATACGGTCTGCTTTTTTACCAGCAGATGCAATTCCTTTTTCACGTAGGAAGTTGATTGCTTCATCGATGTTACCGTCAGTTTCTTGTAACGCTTTTTTACAATCCATCATACCTGCGCCTGTTTTTTCACGTAATTCTTTTACTAATTGAGCTGTAATTTTAGCCATGTTTATTCCTCCATGTTTCAGTAAAAATCAATTTATGTTTTAAAAAAGGTGATAAATAACTAGTACTTATCACCATATTGTTTATTACTCTTCAGTTTCTGCCTCTTCAGCTGATTCTTCTTCAGAAAGATCAATATCTTGGTCAGCTGCAACGTCTTCGTTAGACACACCTTGTTGACCTTCTAATACAGCGTCAGCCATTTTAGAAGTCATTAAGCGTACCGCACGAATTGCGTCATCGTTTGATGGGATAACGTAATCTACTTCGTCTGGGTCGCAGTTAGTGTCTACCATTGCTACAACTGGAATACCTAAGATTTTAGCTTCGTTAATCGCGATAGACTCTTTACGTGGGTCTACAACGAATAATGCTTTAGGCATTTCTTTCATGTCGCGAATACCACCTAAGAATTTCATTAAACGATCATATTCTTTGTTGATTTCCGCAACTTCTTTTTTAGGAAGTACTTCGAAAAGTCCGTCTTCTTCCATTTTTTCAATTTCAGAAATTCTGTCGATACGGCCTTTGATAGTATCGTAGTTTGTTAAGATACCACCTAACCATCTTTGGTTTACATATAATTGACCTGCACGTTCTGCTTCTTCTTTAATTGCATCTTGTGCTTGTTTTTTCGTACCAACGAATAATACTTGACCACCGTCACGAGCTACGTCTTTAATGAAATCGTAAGCATCGTCTACCATTTTCACTGTTTGTTGTAAGTCGATGATGTAAATGCCGTTACGTTCTGTGAAAATGTATTTTTTCATTTTCGGGTTCCAACGGCGTGTTTGGTGTCCAAAGTGTACACCAGCTTCTAGTAATTGTTTCATAGTAATTACTGCCATGAATATTTTCCTCCTCTTGGTTTTACCTCCGCTAAAGCGCTAGTTAACGACCATTTGGCACCAGTTAACTCCATGCTCTAACGTGTGTAATCGGCCTTTCGCCGTTTATTATAGTATCATAACTATATTATTTATTCAACTAAAAGGCTTCTTTTTCTAATTCTTTTAAGAAACCTTCTTTTTTCACTCGGATAAACGTCCCTTTCATACCGAGAGAACGTGATTCAATGACCCCTGCACTTTCTAATTTTCTTAGTGCGTTTACGATCACTGAACGCGTGATTCCAACTCTATCCGCAACTTTAGATGCAACGAGTAAACCTTCTTTTGCACCTAATTCTTCAAAGATATGTTCAATCGCTTCACGTTCAGAGTATGATAATGAACGAATAGCCATCGCAATGCTCGCTTTGTCGCGCGCAGCCTTTTCAACTTTTTGCTGAAGCTCGTTCATCATTTCCATTCCGACAACAGTACTTGAATACTCACATAAAACGAGATCTTCTTCGTTAAATTTGTGCTCTTTTTTACCAACGACTAATGTTCCAAGTCGGTCTCCTGCCCCAAAAATCGGGATGATACAGGTTTCAGAGTTGCTGTATTTATCAACTTCTTCAGGGAAGATTGTCAGTTTATTGTTAAAATCTACATTTTCTTCTGTTTCGCGTAGTTTCATAATACGTTCCATATAATATTCAGGGAATTGTCTCGTTTCTAAAAATTCATGCATACGACTATTTTCGTCAAAATTTTCATGGTATGTTCCATATCCAAGCAATTCACCATCACTCGCTACAATATACGTATTGCAGTCTAAAATACGGCTTAATTTCTCAGCGAGTGTTTCATACTTTACATTCTCTTGAATTAACTTATTAATTTCTCTTGCTCTTTCTAATAATGTCGGCATATATCGATCGACTCCATTTCTATAATATAAATTGACTTAAGTTTTTACTACTCTTAATTTTATCTAATTTATCATTCACGTACTTTTCTGTAATTTCGACATGTGCACCGTGCATATTATCCGCTTCAAATAATAATTCTTCAAGTAATGTTTCCATAATCGTATGAAGACGTCTTGCACCGATATCATCTGTTGAAGCGTTCACGTCGTAAGCAATATTTGCGAGAGTTTCAATTGCTTCATCAGTATAACTCACTGTCACTCCTTCAGTTTCAAGAAGTGCTTCATATTGTTTTAATAATGAGTTTTTAGGTTCAGTTAAAATACGTTTAAAATCTTCAACTTGTAATTTGTTTAGTTCAACGCGAATTGGAAAACGTCCTTGCAACTCAGGAATTAAATCGCTTGGTTTAGCTACATGGAACGCTCCAGCACCAATAAATAAAATATGCTCAGTATTTACAGGTCCATATTTTGTTTCAACGACACTACCTTCAACAATCGGTAAAATATCTCTTTGAACCCCTTCACGTGAAACTCCGCCTTGGTTATTTGAACTCATCGCAATCTTATCCATTTCGTCGATAAAAATAATCCCTAACGTTTCTGCGCGTTCAATTGCGATATCATTCGCGAGATCTGTATCAATTAACTGTTCGGATTCCTCACGAATTAAGTGCTCACGTGCTTGCTTTACTGGCAAACGCTTTTTACGTTTTTTCTTAGGCATCATATTAGATAACATATCACCCATTTGATTATCCATACCAGGCATCATCATTGACATTTGTCGTTCTTCGACTTCGATTTCAACCATTTTTTCTTCTAAACGACCATTTAGTAAATCTTCACGAATATCTCTACGTTTTTGTCTGACCGTATCATCAACTTCTTCAACAGGTTCTTGTTGTTGTCCCATATTTTGAAACATTTCAAATGGATTATTAAATGTTGTTTCTTTAAAACGTCCTGGTGCGAGTAATTTAACGAGGCGATCATTTGCTAGACTTTCAGCTTCTTCTCGAACCCCTTTAAACAGTTCTTCTTTAACGATTTTAACACTCGTTTCAACAAGGTCACGCACCATAGATTCCACATCACGACCAACGTAACCGACTTCTGTATATTTTGTTGCTTCAACTTTTGTAAACGGCGCACCGGTAATTTTTGCCATACGTCTTGCAACTTCTGTTTTACCAACACCTGTTGGCCCGATCATTAAAATATTTTTTGGAATGACTTCATTTTTTAAATCGTCATTTAATTTCATGCGTCGATATCTATTACGCATTGCAATCGCGACTTTACGTTTTGCCTCTTCTTGACCGACGATATTTTCATTTAATTTAGTAACAATTTCTCTTGGAGATAAACTTACTTTCAAAATATAGCCTCCTACTCACTTTCTAAAGTTTCAACGATAATATTATCATTTGTAAATACACAAATATCTGCTGCGATTTGTAAAGCATCTTTAGCGATTGTCTCAGCATCTAAATTGTCACCATGTAACTTCATCGCGCGTCCTGCTGCGAGTGCAAAATTACCACCAGATCCTATTGCTAAAATGCCGTCGTCTGGTTCAATGACTTCACCAGTTCCTGAAACGATTAACATCGTATCTTTGTTCATCACAATTAGCATTGCTTCTAGTTGACGTAACATCTTATCAGTACGCCACTCTTTGGCAAGTTCAACCGCCGCACGTTCAAGTTGACCGTTATATTCATATAGTCTTGCTTCAAATTTTTCATATAATGTAAACGCATCGGCAACACTACCTGCAAACCCTGCGACTACTTTTCCTTCATATAATCTTCTTACTTTTCTCGCTGTATGTTTCATGACGACTTGATTTCCTAACGTCACTTGACCGTCACCAGCCATCGCCATTTTCCCGTTATGTTTAACAGCAAATATCGTTGTACCTTTAATTGCCAATTCATTCACCTCTTATTATTTTGTGGATGAGATGCTAAATACGCATGTCTCAATTGTTCTTTTGATAGATGGGTATATTTCTGTGTTGTTGATAACGATTCGTGACCAAGCAGTTCTTGAACTGCTCGAATGTCAGCACCGTTATTTAACATATGTGTCGCAAAAGTATGTCTTAACGTATGCGGATGAAGAGATGCTTTCACGGCACTTTCTTGCATAATTTTGTTGACGATATATCTTAATCCTCGATCAGTTAATTTTGATAAATTGTAATTTAGCCAAAATGCTTCTGCACGGTCCATATCTAAATGGAACTGATCAATATACATAATAAGTGCATGTTTTGTTGACTCGTTAAATGGGACGAGTCGTTCTTTATTACCTTTACCGAGTACTTTCAATAGTCGATTATCAAAATCAATATCTTCTAATTTTATATTTAATAATTCTGTACTACGTATGCCTGTTCCGTATAATAACTCTAACAGCGCTCGGTCTCTACTATACATCTTCTTATTTTCATCTAAGGACTGAAATAAGTCGTCAATCTGATTTTCATATAAGAAATCTGGAAGTTTAGATTCTTTTTTAGGAAATGGCACATTTGCCATCGGATTTTCTTCAACGACGTAGCGTTCATTTAAATAATGATAAAAACTACGAACAGCTGAAATTTTACGTCCAATCGTCGTCTTTTTATAACCCTTATCATAAATAAATACGAGATAATTTCTCGCATCACTTGCTTTAAATGTCGTAAACGTCAAATGTTCACGATTTAAAAATGACTCAAACTCTATTAAGTCGAGCTTATAACTTTCAATAGTCTTAGGAGAATATTGCTTTTGATAATTTAATACATCTAAAAATTCTAGTATATAGTTAATCTCACGCACTCCTAACTTAAAAAATTCTCATTGAATATTTTAATACATTTGACAGATAATTGCACTCAATTGATATTATTCTGAAGATTAAGTGATCGCTATATAAACATGAAAAATCTAGGCTATAACAATTAGCCTAGATTTTTTTAGTTTGCATCTTCTTCATAATCACAGTTCGAACATTTCACTTTAACTGTTTTACCTTTTCGTTTCTCAACTAAGTAATGATCACATTTCGGGCAATTTCTACCGATTGGTTTGTCCCAAGATACAAAGTCACAGTCTGGGTATTGGTCACAACCATAGAAGATACGGCCCTTTTTAGATTTACGTTCGATGACTTCTCCTTTTTCACATTTCGGACAAGTCACACCGAGTTTTTTAACGATTGGTTTTGTGTTACGACAGTTCGGGAAGTTCGAACACGCCATAAATTTACCATATCGACCCATTTTATAAACCATTGGTGAACCACATTTTTCACAGTCGATACCTGCGGGTTCATCTTTAATTTCAATCTCTTCCATCTCTTCTTCAGCTTTTTCAACTTGTGGTCTAAAGCCAGTGTAAAATTCATCGATTACTTTTACCCAGTCTTTATTACCTTCAGCAATTTCATCAAGTTGCTTTTCCATATCTTTTGTAAAATCGACATCGATAATATCTGGGAAGTAATCTGATACTTGTTCAGATACGATTTCACCAAGTTCAGTTGGAACGAATCTTCTCTGATCGAGTTTCACATAGTTACGCTTTTGAATCGTCTCAATCGTTGGTGCGTAAGTTGATGGACGACCGATACCAGACTCTTCTAACGTTTTAACAAGTCTTGCTTCAGTGTAACGTGGTGGTGGTTGAGTAAAATGCTGATTTGGTTCGATTTTCTCAGATTTTACAGTGTCATCTTTTGCAATTTCTGGGATGATGTTTTCATTTTTCTCTTGTTTCTCATCAGTGCCTTCTTCATACACTTGTAAGAAACCTTTAAATTTAATTGTCGAACCGTTACTTCTAAAAATAACACCATTGTTATTTAAATCTACGCGAACAGTATCTAACACAGCTGGGGCCATAAGACTTGCAACAAAACGGTCCCAAACAAGCTTATACAGTCTATATTGATCTCTAGATAAATATGGTTTCATATCTTGTGGTGTACGTAACGTTGAAGTTGGACGAACTGCTTCGTGTGCATCTTGTCCTTCAGATTTTTTATCTTTACGTTTGCCTAAAAACTCTTTACCAAATTTGTCTTCAATATAACTATACGCCTCAGATTTTGCTTCATTTGATACGCGTGTCGAGTCAGTTCTCATATAAGTAATTAAACCGACTGTACCTTCACCTTTAATGTCAATACCTTCGTAAAGTTGCTGTGCGAGCATCATCGTCTTACGTGCACGGAAATTTAACTTACGCGCGGATTCTTGTTGAAGTGTTGACGTCGTGAATGGATACGCTGGATAACGTAGTTTTTCTTTTTTCTCGACGGTATCTACATTAAAATCGTCACCGTTTAACTGACTTAACACTTTGTCTACAGATTCTTTGTTTGGTAATTCTGTTTTTTTATTATCTTTTTCTAGTTTATGAAATTTACCTGTAAATTTAGATCTTTTATATTTAAAATGACCTTCAATTGACCAATATTCTTCTGGTTTAAAGTTACGAATTTCATTTTCACGGTCAATAATAAGCTTTAATGCTACAGATTGAACGCGACCTGCAGATAATCCTTTTTTAACTTTCTTCCATAATACTGGTGAAATATTATAACCAACAAGTCGGTCTAATATACGACGTGCTTGTTGTGCGTCGACAAGTTGCTGATCCATTTCTCTTGGTTCTTTAAAACTGTTTTTTACAGCGTCTTTTGTAATTTCATTAAATACGACGCGGTAATATTCCTTATCGTCACCAAGGGCATGCGCTAAATGCCAAGCAATTGCTTCACCTTCACGGTCCGGGTCGGATGCTAAAAATATTTTCTTTGCTTTTTTCGCTTCTTTTTTAAGGTCTTGAAGTAAAGGTCCTTTACCTCTAATCGTAATATATTTTGGTTGATAGTTATTTTCTACATCAATACCTATTTGACTACGGGGCAAATCTCTAAGGTGTCCCATTGATGCAACAACTTTATAGCGACGACCTAAATATTTACCGATCGTCTTTGCTTTTGCTGGGGACTCTACAATGACTAAATTATCTGCCACTTTAATTGCCTCCCTAACGTTTTATTATTCAATGAACAATATTACACACTTACTTTAAAATTTGTCAATGTTTCAAAACTTTAAACATTTAATTCAATTAAAATATCGTCTGAATTTGTCACTAAAATTGCGCCTTCCTTTAGTCGTTCGTTAACGCCTAAACTGAGTGGAGAAGTAATATTACCAGGCACACAAAAGACATGTCTATTTTCATCCATCGCCATTTCTAATGTGATTAAACTGCCACTTTTTTCTTCAGCCTCAGTAACTAAAACGCCGTGACTTATCCCTGCGATAATTCTGTTTCTTTCAACAAATTGATGCTTTTTAATTGGTGTACCTGGTGGATATTCACTAATTGTACAACAAACTTCTTCCATTCTTTCTCTTGTTTTAAACGTCGACTTTGGATAATGAATATCATGGCCAAATGCTAAAACACCTACTGTGTTTAAACCATTCTCTAAAGAAATATAATGGGCGATATCGTCTGCACCATAAGCAAGTCCAGAGACAATGGATAGTGCTTTTAAATTTGGTAATAATCGTTTTAATACATGAGTCGTATAAAAACTAGCTTTTCGACTTCCTATAACCCCTAAAAAGTTTGTCTGTAAAACCTTTAAATCACCTTTTACATATAGAACGTATGGTGGATCGTAAATTTCTTTTAATAACTGTGGGTAAAATTCAGATTGCTGCGTGATGAAAGTTACCCCGTGCTTAGTTAATGTTTCTTTAATAGAAGTTAAAGAAATATTTTTTGCTTTTTCTATTTTTTTAATTGTAGATGCTTTTAATACTTCACCATTTCGAATTGACTTAAACTCTTTACTTGTTACATGTGCAAAGCTTAATTGTAAAATGTGAAGTTTCATAACTGTATTATAATTGAAACGTATAAAAAATGGTACAAAATAAAAAAGCAGAGACGTAAAGTCTCTGCTTGAATGATATTATTTAATCGTTAAGCACTGTTCATAAAGGCCGTCTTTTTTAAGACGCTCAATTAAAGTCTCACCGATAACTGACGGTGTATCTGCTGTATCGATACCTGCGTCGTTCATCGCTTTAATTTTACCTTCAGCAGTACCTTGACCACCTGAAATAATCGCACCAGCGTGTCCCATACGTTTACCTGGAGGCGCTGTTTGACCACCGATAAATCCAACCACTGGTTTTGTCATATTTTCTTTAATCCATTCTGCTGCTTCTTCTTCAGCTGTACCACCGATTTCACCGATCATAACAACCGCAAGAGTTTCATCATCTTCGTTAAATTCTTTTAATACGTCGATGAAGTTCGTACCGTTTACTGGGTCTCCCCCGATACCAACTGCTGATGTTTGTCCAATACCAGCTTCAGTTAATTGATGCACTGCTTCATAAGTTAATGTACCAGAACGTGATACAACGCCAACGTGTCCTTTTTTATGAATATATCCTGGCATAATACCGATTTTAGTTTCATCTGCAGTGATGATACCTGGACAGTTTGGTCCAACTAGACGTGTATTTTTGTCTTCTAAATAACGAACAACTTTTACCATGTCTAGAACTGGAATATGCTCTGTAATACAGATTACTAGTTCTAAATCAGCATCTGCTGCCTCCATAATTGAGTCTGCAGCGAATGGAGCTGGAACGTAAACGACAGATACTGTCGCGCCAGTTTCTTTTTTCGCTTCTTCTACTGTATTAAATACAGGTACTCCCTCTACTACTTGTCCACCTTTACCTGGTGTTACACCACCGACAATTTTTGTGCCGTAGTCTAACATTTGTTTTGTATGGAATAACGCAGTAGATCCAGTAATACCTTGTACAATTACTTTTGTATCTTTATCTACAAATACTGCCACAATTAATTTCCCCTTATCTTATTTATTTTCGTCAACGAGTGCGATAATTTTTTGTGCACCTTCAGCCATTGTGCTCGCTGATGTGATTGCTAAACCAGAATCTTTAAGAATCTGTTTACCTTCTTTAACGTTCGTACCTTCTAAACGTACGACTAATGGAATGTCTAATCCAACGTTTTTAACTGCTTGTACTACACCGCTCGCAATAACGTCACATAACATAATTCCACCGAAGATGTTTACAAAAATACCTTCAACATTTTCATCACTTAAGATGAGTTCGAATGCTTTTGTAACTTTCTCTTCAGTCGCACCGCCACCTACGTCTAAGAAGTTTGCTGGGCTTCCACCGAAGTGGTTAATTGTGTCCATCGTTGCCATCGCAAGACCAGCACCGTTAACCATACAACCGATATTACCATCGAGTGCAATGTAAGATAAGTCATATTTAGACGCTTCAATTTCTTTTGGATCTTCTTCATCGAAGTCACGCATTTCCATAACGTCTTTTTGACGGAATAATGCGTTGTCGTCAAAGTTGATTTTAGCGTCTAACGCCATAACTTGACCGTCACCTGTAGTTACAAGTGGGTTAATTTCAACGATTGATGCATCTTTTTCTACAAACACATCATAGAGTCCAAGTAATAATTTAGCTGCTTTATTGATAAGTTCTGTTGGAATATTAATGTTAAATGCAAGTCTTCTTGCTTGGAAAGGTAATAATCCAACTGCTGGGTCAATCACTTCTGTAAAGATTTTTTCAGGTGTTTTTGCTGCAACCTCTTCGATTTCAGTTCCACCTTCTTCAGAACCCATTAATACAACACGGTTTGTTGCACGGTCTACAACAAAACTGATGTAGTATTCATCTTTAATGTCGCAACCTTCTTCAATTAATAAGCGGTTCACAACAGTTCCGTCCGGTCCGTTTTGAGCTGTCACTAAAGTTGTGCCGAGTAAGCTTTCAGCATATTCTTTAACTTCATCTAAAGATTTCGCAATTTTTACTCCGCCAGCTTTACCGCGTCCTCCTGCGTGAATTTGTGCTTTTACAACATAGATATCAGAATCTAATGTTTTTGCTACTTCAACCGCTTCTTCAGGTGTACGCGCAACGTCACCATTCGGTACGTTTACACCTTTAGAGCGGAAAATTTGTTTTCCTTGATACTCATGAATATTCATGGTTTGCCTCCTAAGCGTTATATAATAAGCTTTCAAACTTATTATATAAATTTGTAACAGTATTGTAAACTTAACAACCTTTTAATACATCAATTTTTTAAATTTGCGGATGTTTGCCGCGTTTTAAGTGGGGTTTAAATGAGAAATACGTCCAAATACGTAGTAAATATTCTAACGGACCGTATTTAAATTTCTTCATATAATAATGACTAAAAATAACTTGGACGATAAAGAACATGATCGCTAAAGTAAACGACAACGTAAAATTACCATCACCAAATCTGCCAAGTCCTCCACCGTAATATATAAACGAATGGAATACTGATTGTAAAATATAATTCGTTAGCGATAATTTACCGACAGCCGCTAAACTATCCATAAATAAGTTTTCTTTATAAACGTAATAAAATAATCCAATATAACCAAAAGCTAGTGCAGTATCGATAAAGAACATATAAAAATCAAGTGTTTCATTATTAAGTGCATATATATTTAATATAATTCCGATTGGCACAAGTATGACGAGTGCTTTTTTCCACATACCTCCAGTTTCAAACATTTTAAGCTTTGCAGCAATCATCCCCGAAATAAAAACCGGGACGTAAAACGATATAATTAATATGTAAGTAAATATATATCCAACGATTCCTCCACCTAAAAACGGATTGTCAGAATCAAATAAAAACAATCGGCGTTCAGATGTCGTTAACGTTCTATATGCCTCTTTTTCTTCGAGTAAATACTCAATTTGCTCTTCGGTTAATTCTTCAGAATAATATTGAGAGGACTCGTCAACACTTTCCTCAACACCACCAAAATCAATATGCATTAAAATAACAAGTGATAATGAAAGAATCAAACAAACAATCATCGTTTTAAGACTTCGATTTGGTAGCCAAAATAAAACTAACATCATGAGGCCGTAGGCAAATAAAATATCTCCCTCAAATAAAAACACCGCGTGCAAAGCACCAAATAATAGTAATGCCATGCCACGACGAATCAGTCCACGCTTTACACCGAGATCTTTACGTTTAAAACTAGATGCCATTATGTACATTCCAAATCCAAATAAAAAAGCAAATATTGGCATCGTACTACCTTCAAATAAAACTCGAATTGCTTGTATTAAAAATTGTCCAATTTTAGATACGTCATATACTTCTAGATATTGATTTCCAAACATTCCGTAATTAAAAACAAGTAAATTGGCAAGTAATATCCCGAGTAAACTAAATCCTCTTAAACTATCGACGACTTTAATTCGTTTCAAATAAACAACACCTCTTTATATTTTGTACGTTTTTCATTATACAAAAATATAAAAAGGTGTGATTATTAAATATCGAATAAATTGTGAGTCATTTCTTTAACTGGTGAAAAACTTTTTCTATGAATCGGTGTCACACCGTATTTGTTTAATGCGTCTAAATGACTTTTCGTTCCATATCCTGAGTTCTTTTCAAAATCATAGTCCGGATACTCTTTACTATGTTCATTCATTAAACGGTCACGGTACACTTTTGCGATAATTGAAGCGGCTGCAATTGAATTAGAATTGGCGTCGCCTTTAATGATACTTTGCTGATGAATATCTACATCTAACTCCATCGCATCAATTAATAAATGATCGACGTCTCTATTTAAATCTTTCACTGCACGTATCATTGCAAGTTTTGTTGCTTCATATATATTTAATGTATCAATTTCTTCCACAGTCGCGATACCTATACCGACTGTGCACGTGTCTAGAATTAAATCATATAAGCGATTTCTTTCAGATTCACTTAACTTTTTTGAGTCATCTAACCCATATAACTTCTCGTCACCTAAAATTACAGCACCAGCAACAACTTCTCCAGCGAGTGGTCCTCGCCCTGCTTCATCCACTCCTGCAATAATTCCATTAAGTTCATGCTCATAACTCATCATTCTAATATATCTATTTTTAACTTCTAACTCTTTTAATAGTTTTCTCTTACGACTTTTAATCGCGTTTTTTACGCCGACTCTTCGATCATTATTTAATTCATCTTGTTCTAAGTCTTCAATAGACGTAATCGTTTCTAAATATTCTTTTACTTCTTTAATAGTCATGAATAACCTCGTCAAATGTATATCTACCAATCTTACCGTTACGAATGTCATAGACTACACGATTTGTCACTTGTTCATAATCGACTTCGTTACCAGCCATTAACATGCCACGACTTCTACCAATCGCGTCAAATACTGAAACTATGTCCGTTTCATCATAATGATTAATATTATAAAACGTATCGAAATTTTCTTTGTCATTTTCAATTAAAAACTTCATACCATAAATCGCAACTTCGTCTAAATGTACCACTCGATCAGTAATTGCACCTGTTAAACTTAATTTTAAGCCGACATCTCCTTCAAACTTTGGCCATAATACACCTGGAGTGTCTAGTAGTTCTAAATTATTTCCTGCTTTAATCCACTGTTGTGATTTTGTAAGACCTGGAGTATTTCCTGTTCTCGCGGCTTTACGTCTTGCGAGACTATTAATTAATGTTGATTTACCAACGTTTGGAATACCAATAATCATCGCGCGAACAGGACGTCGTTTAATACCACGAGCTTCCATTTTTTCAAAAATGTCTTTCGTCGCTTCAAGTGCTAAAGGTTCAATACTTTTTAATACGTTATTACTTCTACCATCTATAGCGACTGGATAACGTCCAAGTGATCTAAAGTAATCTTTCCAGCGGTTAGTCTTATTATGATCTGCTAAATCCGCTTTATTTAAAATAACGATTCGTGGTTTATTTTTAACGATCTCATCCATCATCGGATTTTGACTCGACAACGGAATGCGTGCATCTAAAATTTCGATAATAACGTCAACTTTATTTAAATTCTCTTCAATTTGACGTCTAGCTTTTGCCATATGCCCTGGAAACCAGTTAATAGACATAGTTCCACTTCCTTTACACGTTTAATATTCTATTAAATTATAGCAAATTCATTCATTTCATTAAAAGGATTAAATTTTATCTTTTTTATAAAATAATTAACGATAATCGTTAATTAATTATTGAAAAAGAATAATTAATGTATTATATTGAATATGTGGAAGGAAATATGAATACATCCTTCGCTTAACAAAGTACTTATTTTAAAATAAAGGAGACCAAATTATGAATGAAAAAGATGTTAAACGTTTTAGAACAATTGTAAAAATTCTATCGGTGATTTCTTTACTTGCTATTATTGGAATATCGATTAGCCTCACTGTTTCAGTCGTGTTACTAGCAACACTAATATTTTTAAAAGAATCAACAGTCACTCAATTGTTAGAATCCAATTAATTTAATATGTTTATAGAACCATCATCATCATTTAAAATAAAAAATATTAATGAAGTTAGTGACGTTGTTTACGATAAACCATCTGTATTATTATTTATTTCAACAACGATTATATATTTAGCCATTATTTTATTCATTGCATATTTTACGTATCGATTATTTAAAAATATGGGTGAAAATGAAATATTCACATTAGAAAATAGTCAACGTATTAAAATTATTGGTTACTTATTCATCGCTTTAACTGTACTTTACAGCTTAAAAGAATCCGTCAGTGAGTTTCTGTATTATAGAATGTTTAAGGATACTTTAGATCAACTCGATATTACAATGGAATTTACAATCTTCCAGGTCAATATGCCATTACTAGTATCTTCACTAATTATTATTTTAATCGGTTATGCATTTAAACATGGACTATTTTTAAAAAACGAATATGATCAAACGATATAAGGTGATAATATGATAATTATACGACTCGATAGAATGCTTGCCGATAGAAAAATGCAGCTAAAAGAATTATCAGAAGCAGTCGATATATCGGTAGTCAACCTTTCAAATTTAAATCGAGGAAAAGTAAAAGCAATTCGATTTACAACGCTAAACGCGATTTGCAAGGCGTTAGATTGCCAACCTGGAGATATTTTAGAATATGTTGAAGATGAAGAAGTTTAGTCAAACTAAACTTCTTTTTTATTGTAAATTTTAACTAATCATTCTTTAAAATTTTTGTAAACGTGCTAAGATATATATGTATGAAACATAATTATTAAAAGGTGGTATTTCCTTTGAGTAACAACTCATTTATTAACGCGCAACAACAAGTTGAATCAGCATGTCAAATCTTAAATACTGAACCAGCAGTCTTTGAAATTTTAAAAGACGTTGAACGTATGATTGAAATCAACATCCCTGTAAAAATGGATGACGGTTCAGTAAAAAGCTTTAAAGCATTCCGTGCAGCACACAACACTACACTCGGTCCTGCAAAAGGTGGAATTCGTATTCACCCAAGCGTTACATACGATGATGTAAAAGCGTTATCTATTTGGATGACATTTAAATGTGCAGTCACTGGTACACCGTATGGTGGTGGTAAAGGTGGAATCGTTGCAGACCCAACAACGATGTCTGACAACGAATTAGAACAACTTGCACGTGGATATGTACGTGGAATTTACAAATATTTAGGCGAAAAAATCGACGTACCAGCACCAGACGTTGGCTGTAGTGCTCAAATGATCAGCTGGATGGTTGACGAATATTGCCAGCTATCTGGTAAACAAGAAATCGGTACATTCACTGGTAAACCCGTCGAGTATGGTGGATCACTTGGACGTAAAGAATCTACAGGATTCGGTATTTCAATCATTGGTCGTCAAGTTGCGAAAAAATTTGACATTCACTTTGAAAATGCAACACTTGCAGTTCAAGGTTTTGGTAACGTAGGAAGCCACGCTGTAAAATACTTCGAACAACTCGGAGCAAAAGTACAAGCAGTCATGGAATGGCATCCAGACGGATTATTCGCAATTTACCGTGAAGAAGGATTTACTTACGATGAGTTAGAAGAAAACCGTGGTAAGTTTAAAGAAATGGAAAACGTTAAAATTTTAGCGCCAGAAGACTTCTGGTCATTAGACGTAGACATTATGGTACCAGCTGCACTCGCAAATGCAATCGACGAGCGCGTAGCGAAATTAGTAAAAGCAAATATTGTACTCGAAGGTGCAAACGGCCCTGTTACAACTGAAGGAGATGCTGTCTTTAAAGATAGAGGAATTACAGTCGTACCAGATATCTTAACAAACTCTGGTGGAGTAATCGTGTCATACTACGAATGGGCTCAAAACGTCCAAGGCTTCTACTGGACTGAAAAAGAAGTACTTGAACGCCAAGAACAAAGCATGATTCAAGCATTCGATGAAATATGGGACACAAAAGAAAAACACGACGTTACATTCAGAGAAGCGGCTTACTTAAACTCAATTCAAAAAGTTGCGAACACTATGAAACTACAAGGTAGATTATCTTAATATAAAAGAGGCGAAATTAATCGCCTCTTTTTTAATGTCTCAATTTAAATTGTTCTATCGCTAATTTAATTTCATCTCTAACACGCTGGAATTCTGACCACTCTTTACCCGCAGGATCATCAAAACCCCAGTGTTCTTTTTTAACATTTGGTGGTAAAATCGGACAATTATCATCAGCATCACTGCATAACGTTACGACCAAATCTGATTGTTTTAAAATATCATTATCAATCAAATCTGATGTATGGTCTGATATATCAATGCCTACCTCTTTCATAGCTTCTACTGCTTTAGGATTAACACCATGCGTTTCAATACCAGCAGAATAGACATTCCAGTCTTCACCTAATAATTTCTTCCCCCAACCCTCAGCCATTTGGCTACGGCAAGAGTTGCCAGTACATATAAAATAAATTGTCTTCTTATTCATAATTAAAGCCTCTTATTAAAATATGATTAGTGTAAAGTATAATCCTAAGAGTGTTACAAATAATACTGGGATAGTAATGACAATTCCCGTTTTAAAGTATGTTCCCCATGAAATCTTTACACCTTTTTGTGTTAAAACATGTAGCCATAATAATGTTGCTAAAGAACCAATCGGCGTAATTTTAGGTCCTAAATCAGAACCTATAATATTCGCATAAACCATACCCTCTTTGAGTAGTCCTGTAGCACTAGATTGACCAATCGCTATTGCATCTATTAAAACAGTTGGCATATTGTTCATAATTGATGATAAGAAAGCAGCTATAAAGCCCATACCCATCACACTAATGAATAATCCATAACTTGTAATATTAGTTAATATTTCAGCTAAAAATGTTGTGATACCTACATTTTTTAACCCAAATACAACTAAATACATACCAATAGAAAACAGAACGATATTCCATGGTGCACCTGTAATCACTTGTTTTGTATTCACTGCTTTAGAATTTCGAGCGAATAGCACAAATATTATAGCAATCGTACCAGCAACAAAAGATACAGGTATCTGAACAAATTCACTCACAAGATAACCAACAAGTAATATTATTAATACAATCCATGAAACCTTAAATAGTTTAAGATCTTTAATTGCATTTTTAGAATCAGGTAGATTTTCTGCATTAAATGTTTTAGGTATAGATTTTCTGAAATATAACCATAAAACGACAATACTAGCAATTAAAGAGAATATATTAGGAACAATCATACGGTTAAAATATTCAATAAATCCAATATCGAAGTAATCTGCAGAAACAATATTCACTAAGTTACTGACAATTAAAGGGAGTGATGTCGTATCAGCAATAAATCCACTAGCAATAATAAAAGGGAAAATCTCTTTTTGATTAAACCCTAAATTTCTTACCATTGCTAATACAATAGGCGTTAATATTAAAGCGGCACCATCATTTGCGAAAAATGCTGCTACAACTGCTCCAAGTAACATGATAAAAACAAACATTTTTAAACCATTACCATTTGAAGCTCTGACCATATGTATTGCAGACCATTCAAAAAATCCAATTTCATCTAATATTAATGAAATTAAAATAACAGCTACAAAAGTTAGAGTGGCATTCCAAACAATACCTGTTACTTCTATAACATCAGAAAAACTTACAACTCCTGTAACGATAGCTACAACTGCCCCAATTAGAGCTGTAATACCAATATCTAAACCTTTTGGTTGCCATATAACAAAAGTTAAAGTTAAAAGGAAAATTATAATTGCTAAAATCATCAACAGCAATCACCTGATTTCACATTTTTACATACACATCTTTCGGTCGATGTATTAATGATATTTAAATTTTTGATAATATCTTCTAAATTATCATGATTCAGTTGATACCAATGTTTGTTACCGTCTTTTCTTATTGTAACTAATTCATTATCTACTAAAGACTTCATATGATGACTGAGTGTTGGTTGTGAGAAATGAAAGTATTCCAGCAAGTCACAAGCACATAATTCCCCACAAGATAGTAAATCTAGTATCTCCAACCGACTTGGATCTGATAAGACTTTTAATATTTTTGATAATTCTTTATAAGACATTAATCACCCTCCTGATGGTTAATAGATTAACATCTATATAGATTATTGTCTATGTATTTTTATTTAATAAATAAGTAACACCTTGACAATACTAAATTACATTAAAATGTAATAAGACATACCGATAAAAACAAAAAACAGTAAATAATCGACAATACCACCTGTTTTAAAGTAAATCGATAACGACATTCGTTTTTTCAACGGGTAAAATAAAGACACTCCCGTTTTAGTCATCATATCTAATATTAGATGCGACAAAATCCCAACTGTATAACTCACTATAAACACCGTCGGCACACCGATAATATCTAAAATCATAAAATTTAATAATAAAAATAATAACGAATGTGTAAACGATCTGTGTCCAAAAATTACGCTAAAAATAAAGCTAACAATAGGGAGACGTCGACCAATATAACTTTTCGTGTGACAAATATCCGGAACTACAGCCCCAGTCACCGCTGCAGATAAAATAACAACAGACTCTAAAGACACACCGTAGTCCTTCGCAAAATACATCCCAATCATACATCCACAGCTTGCATGTGTTTTACCAGTCACAAAATTTCCCCCTCCCAATAATTTTGTATAATGTGAAAACTAAAAAGCCCTCTTCATAATACTTTGAAGAGAGCAAACATATTATAATTAATTATATAAATAAGCTTAAAATAACTAAAGTAATTCCCGATACAGCCCAACCAATTGTTGTCGGAACGGACCAAACAAGCACCTGTTCTTTAACTTTCTTGATTCCCATCATTCTATTAACAACCCAGAATAAAGAATCATTAAAGTAAGAAAAAATCATTGCACCAAATGCCGCTGCTTGAGCTGCGAGTACTGGATTAATGTCTAAGTTACCGAGTATTGGCGCAGAAATTGAAGCTGCCGTAATCATAGCAACTGTACCTGATCCCTGGATGAGTCGCACAAATGTTGCAATTAAGAAAGGAATAAGTACTGCTGGAACACTCCAAGTTACTACTTCTTCTGCAATAATTGTTCCTGCACCACTTTCTCTTAACACCGCACCAAATGCGCCACCAGCTCCTGTTACAAGTAGAATAATACCCGCATTGTTTAGACCGACTTCTAATTCATTTAGTGTTTCTTCAACCGTAAATTTTTTGGCTAAAGTGAATAATGAAAATAACAAACCAAGTGCAACCGCAATTATCGGACTACCTAAAAATGTTATATAGGAATAAATCGTTTCATTAATATGTAACACATCTGTTTCAACTAGTGCATTAACCGCAGTATTACCAAAAATTAATAATAAGGGAATTAAAATAGGTAATAAAGATAATGTAAAGCTTGGTAATTCTTTTTCACGTTCAACCGCTTGATTTTTAAAATCTTCAAATACCTCTTTAGAAGTTGGACGGTAATATCCTTCTCCTTCTTCATTTGGTAATTGATAAATCTTTTTCCCAATCCACTGAGCGTATAATACACCAGAAATAACAACCGGAACGGATATAACTAATCCTACTAATACCATTAAACCAATATCCGCATCAAAAATACCTGCAACACCTAACGGTCCAGGTGTTGGAGGAACTGCGTGGTGAGTCGCTACTAATCCAATACCAAGTGCAACACCGAGAGTTATTACCGATTTACCCGTCTGACGTGATAATGCTTTAACAAGGGGATGTAAAATAACAAATGCTGAGTCTACAAATATAGGTATTGAAATAATATAACCTGCAATAGCAATTGCCCACTCTTCTTTTTTCTTTCCAACAAATTTGACAACCTGATAAGCAAGTCTTTCAGCGGCACCTGATATTTCCATAATTTTTCCAATCATGATACCAAAACCAATAATAATACCAATTGAACCTAACGTTGATCCAAAACCTTCTGACACAGCAGTAACTACTTCAGTTGGTTCCATACCGCCTATTAACCCAGCCACAATAGCTGAAAGAATAAGAGCTAAAAATACATGAACCCTTGTCTTAAGCACTAATAATATTAGTAATATAATCGCAACGATAAGACCAAAAATCATTTGTGATGAAGATACTTCCACAATAGATCCTCCTATGTATGAGTATAAAAGGCGCATAACCTATTGCGCCTTTTATGAATTTACTTTCTAAAGCTTAAAGCATATTTTCCAGCTAGTTTAATAGCCTCTTCCATTGATTCACTCGATGCTATATTTTTACCTGCAATATCAAAAGCTGTTCCATGGTCAACTGAGCTTCTTAAGAAAGGTAAACCATTTGTAATAGAAATAGTTTTATGGAAATCTGTCATTTTTGCTGCGATGTGTCCTTGATCGTGATATAGAGAAATTACTGCATCATATTTACCATTTAACGCTTGGAAGAATACAGAGTCAGCGGGTACTGGTCCTGTTACATCATAGCCATCCTTTTTAGCCCACTCAATACCAGGTGTAATCTCATCAACCTCTTCCATTCCGAACAAGCCATTTTCTCCACTATGTGGATTTAGTCCAGCAACAGCAAGTTTAGGATTTTCAACACCAAGTTTAATTAAAGCATCATGTGAACGTTCAACATAGTCACGTACACGTTCTTTCGTCATTTGTGCAATTGCATCTTTTAGAGATAGATGACGTGTTAAGAAGAAGATACGTAAATCTAAAACTTGGAACATTGTTAATGGATCATGAGAGTTAGTTAATTCTTCTAACATTTCTGTGTGCCCGATAAATGGAACTTTAGCCGCATATAACGATTCTTTATTAATAGGAGTTGTTGCCAGTGCATCAACTTCATTTTTCATAGCAAGATCAATTGCTTTTTCAATATAATCAAACGCTGCTTGTCCACATTGTGCTTGAATTTCACCAAATTCAAACTCATCCATATTAACATTTTTCATATCTATTAAATCAATTGTGCCCGTTTCAAACTTCGCATCTTTAACAGATTTAATCACATTAACTTTAAGTTCAACACCCGTTATTTCAAGTGCACGTTCGATCACATTACTATCCCCAACAACTACGATGTTAGAGTCATTTAAAATATCTTTATTTAAAAATGATTTAACTGTAATTTCTGGACCAATTCCAGCTGGATCTCCCATTGGTACTGCGATAATTGCTTTTTTATTCATAAAAATTTCCTCCTAATTTTAAGTCGCTTTTAAATATTGTATTGCTTCATATATAGTTCTAATATCACCAATCATACCGCCTTTAGTAATAATTGGCAGACCGTCGTATTCACCATCAATGAGCGTTCCATACGCTGTTAATGGAGCAACCTCATCTATCAAAGTAATACCGTTTGCATTCATAATAGTAGTTAGTGACGCAGTCACATCCCCACCACTAGTAAAGCAACCTTTTATAGTATAATCAGTTTCATCAATTATTTTTTTAGTAATTATTGCTAAACCGTCAGTAATTCGTTTAGTAACTGCTTCTGGTTGTACATTATTTTCTTTCGCTAGCTTTTGTATATCAATAATGACTAGATTCTCTTCATTAGTAGTAATAATAACTGTTTCACTTGTTTTTAATTTTAGTTTTGCTTGTCTTACACAACGGTTAATTTCATTTTCAAAATTATCATCAAAAGAAGCAAGCTTATATATATCTGGAACAATCGGTTTAATATCCATACGATCTATGAGATAAGCTAATTGCTTCTCTGTCACTTTTGTTGCACTACCGACTGTTACAATAATTTTGCTATTATCTACTTTTTGATTTGCTTTAAATTTTGAATAAGCTGATGTAAAAGGACCCGAATCTACAGGTATAATAGGTAAATTTACCTTCGATAATGACTCTGCAATAAATTCAATATCTTGATTTGTCGCTGCATCAATCACAACAATTCTTTTACCAGATTGAGTTATACTTTTAAACTTTTCAATAAAATCATCACAGTTACCTGATAATTCATTAATCGTCAATAAACCAACTTCATATTTCGATTGACTTTCTATTATCTCTGAAATACAAGATGTGTTAATTGGCATAATTGGATCATTTGCTACATCCGTTTTATGTAATGGAATGTTATTAACAACTAAGTATCCACCAATAGTAACTCGACCAGAATCTGGGAATGAAGGTACAACAACAGCTACATTATCTTCACCAACATAATCAAGTAGTAAGTCAATTTCGTTGCCAACATTACCACGCATCGTCGAATCAATCCGCTTACAAATAAAATCAATGTCACATTTAAACAGGCTCTCAAGCGATTGATTTATACGTGTTTTTAAGATATCTTTATTTAAATATCTACTATCTGTATCAATAATTACAGTATCGATATCTTTATTACTTATAATATCTTTATTATAAAAGTAAGTTGCTGGACGAAACCCACTTTTACTCATACGTACACCAGTTGCATTCGCTCCTGTTAAATCGTCTGCTATAATTCCAATTTTCAATTAGATAACTCCTCAAATCACTTTTGTAAATTGCTGTATATAGTTCTTAGTAGCACCATCTAACTCACTGTTTACGACGATACCATCAAATTTGTCTAAGCTTGCAATTTTAGAATAAGAATAACGGTCAAACTTACTATCATCGACTAATAAGTACGAAGAATATCCACTATCAATCATTAGCTTTTTGATAAACGCTTTTTCTCTTGTTGGCGCATAAATTGAACCGTCAAAAACCGCTTCTGTTGCAACAAAAGAGATATCGAACTTAGATTCTTCTAAATACTTAATGGTATGTACCCCATACATAGAACCTACATTGTTCTGAATAATGCCTCCGGTTAAAATTACAGTGTGATGACTATCCACTAAAATAGACGAAGATTTAATATCATTAGTCGCAATTGTTAAAGGAAAATTCACATCCTTCAGTAATTTAGCTAATTCAAACGTTGTGGTTCCAGCATCTAAAAATATATGATCATTTGGTTTAATAAAACTAAGCGCCTTAATAGCAATTTCTTTTTTCTCGTCCACCTTAACTAACTGCTTTTTAAAAAAAGGCAACTCAGTTGTTATATTATCCATAAGCATATAACCATTATTAGTACCAAGAACAATCCCGTCATCCTCTAGCTCTTTTAAGTATCTTCTAACTGTCATTTCAGATACTTCAAGAAGCTTTGCAATAGACGTAATTGTCAAAGTTTCATGTTCACTTAAAAACTCTATAATTTTAGACTTTCTAGATTCCTTAGACAATCGCATCACCTAATTTTTATTGTATTGATTATTTCACAAGTTGTAAACTATTTTGATAATTTTTAACAATATTTTATTTAATAATGATAAATATTAACATATATTTCCATAATTAAACTGTTAATAATTTCTCTCAAATGAAAAACTCCCCTAAACACAATAGTTAGAGGAGTCCATATATTTAAGAGTTTTTAGGCCAAACTTTTATAGCTTTATTAGCTAAATCTTTTTGACGTCTTTCAATATCTTTTATAGTCCATGTTTTATTTTTAGTCAGCTCTTGCGTCATGGAGATTTTAGATTCAGAGTAAATTTCTTTTTTGCGGTCAAACTTTGCGTTTGATGCACTCTGATTTTTCTCATCACCCAGTAATGTAAGGTTACCTAATCTTTGTAAATATTGCTCATGATCTTCTTTAATAATACCCCAATCATTCTTTTTTGGCGATTTCGGCATGATGTGTTCAATATGAACTTTCATATTATCTTCATTAACTCTAATCTCACGTTCTTCAAAGTTTTCTAATTCTCTTAATAAGTAACGAACTGTTTGAGGTCTTCTCACTGTAAATGTTTCGAAATTCGCTTTAAATTCATCATCTGAAAGTGTAAGTTTCTTTAGTTCAGCCACAATATTTTCAGCATTTTTGAGTTCAGATTTAGATATTTTTAGTGCTATTTTAGCAAATTCCTTTTCAAGAGTATTTGCTGTCATACCACCAACGACAACATTTCTAACTAATAACACTTCAATCGCTTTTAGTACTTTTCCAATATCATCATCTTCATATTTTTTTAATTTCATTGCTATAATTATCGGATAGTAAGTTTTTGCATTTAGTTCATGAAGTTTTATAAGTGTCTCAGTAATTGGTTTATTAAAATAATTCTCTTCTTCAGGCAATACTAAAGCTCTGTATAACCGTGAAAGCTCTAATAATTTCTCACTTAAATTTACACTATCTTCTACTGTATTTACTTTTGAACGAATATTCATATATAGTTTATTTCTAGTAACAAAATGATTCTCAGCATTCCAAAGATACCTAATGTATGCTGTTAAATCTATACCATCTAAATCTAATGCCATTTTTGACCAATTAGATTTTACTTCTTCAATTCTATTTTGTCCTACTCTAAAGAGGTGATTTTTTAATAAATCTGATGTTTCTAAATCTTTTCCACGAGCATTTAAACTTTCAAATATAATAAATGCTTCATTTAAACTATTTGTTTCTACATACATCACAATCATATTTTTTAAAAATTCATCGAACATATCATATAGATGATTTGCTTTTTCTACATCTTCATTGAATTGATTTAAATATTCTTCTAATTGCTTATTTAGGTAGCTACTAGAATTATAGATCAACTTTTCAGAGCTAGATAAATCTTTAATAACGATTTCTTTTTTATAACCCATTTCTGGAACAATATATTTTTGGAAGAAATCATCATCTGCTTCTCCGAGTCTTAATTTGACTTCTTTTTTGAACGTACTATTTTTTAAGTGGTTAACATTAACTTCCTGAACAATCTCTCTAGCATATTCCACAGCTTTTACATTTTTTGTGGAATTAAGAAATTCAAGTGCTTTTGTTCTAAATGCATCTAAAAATATTAATGAAGTTGTAATTCTCTGTTGTCCATCAATGATATTTCTAGTTTTATTACCCTCTTTATGAATAACTACCTGTCCTAAAAAGTGTTCATTTAAATCATCATCTTCATATAATTGAATAAAATCTGACCAAAAGTCATCTACTTGATCCTTCTCCCAGGAGTAACCTCTTTGATATTCAGGTACAGAAAAACTACTTTGTAAAACTGTTCCTATGCCTGAAAACTGTGAGTTTATAATTGCCATATTTTACATCCTTTAACTATAAATCTTTTTCATATTATAAAGTTCATCTCTTAATTCTTCTTTATCAAGAAGCGGATACATAACGACTGGATAACGTTTGTTCATCTCATATACGATCATACGACTCAGTCTTAGGTCTTTACCTGCTTCATTTTCAACTTTCTTTTTTAATTCTTCAGATAGTCCTTCTTCATCAATAATCATAAGTAAATTTAATATAAATTGCTTATTTCTAAAAATATTATATTTGATGAGATAGTTATATAAGTCTAAATTCTCAAAAATAATCTCACTCATTCTAATTTTTTCTTCTTCTGAAGTTAGACCACTATTTTCAATATATTCAGCAGCAATCATACATTTATAAATATAGTTTTCCCAGTCAAACTTCTTAAAAACTATATTATTAAATTCTTTTAAACTTTCTTTGATTTGAGGATAATGATCCAAAATATAATTTCTCATCACTTGTATTAAGTATGAATGCCAAAACCTTCTATCTAAATGTATTGAGCGCTCTGTATGTACCATATTTTTTCTTAAAACAGTAATTGCTTTTACAAAATCTTCTACAGGGGCGTTCGCGAGGTATATTGGAAATTCAAATGGTTCATCGATATTTACACTGTCTTCAGAGAAATAATCTTTAGATACTTCGATTTCACCATTTAGAAAGTCCGTATAAATTTGTTGCTTTGATTCTTCATCATTAAAATAACCTTTTTTAAAAGCTTAATCCTCATGGCTACTCAACCTCTCAATTGAGTCAACAAAACTTTCAATAATTTTATAAGATATTTTTGATATTACATAATCTATATTGCTATATGAAAGTTCAGTGATCCCTTTATTTAACATTAATTCGTAAAGCTTAGAGTCTAATGCAGAATTGGTATCATTTAACTCGTATAAATCAATTGCCTCATCACCATGTGCATTATAATTTAAAAATTCTACAAGAGCTCTACTAAGTCCTGTGTATATAAACATATTTTTAAGTTCACTACTATACTGATTTAATAGATATTTACTATCTTTAAATGAGAGAACTATAATATTCTCCCTTATATCAGCTTTAAATAGTTCTTCTTGATTAGAATTAACCGCTGTTTCAAATAATGTAAATGGATTCGTTTGTGATCCTTTAAATTCTTCAATATTGCTATAGCCTAATATTGAGTTTCTTTGAACAACAATATCTGTCTTATAATCATTATAAAAATTATGTAGATCATTATTATTTGCAAAGTAAAGTGTGTTTAGTGCACGAATTTGTAGTTGAATTTTCGTTCGACTTAAAAGCGTTAACCTACTTTTAGGAATCGTAACTGTTTCTTCATCATAATCTAATTTTTTAAAATAACTATCTTGGGAATTTATAACAAATACGAGCTCAGCATAACCTTCTTTAAGTTTCTCTTTTAAAAATGAACTTCCAAGTTCGTATTTAATTTTGAAGGTGTACTCAGTTTCTGTATCGAATAAATCTTCAATTTCAAACTCAAATAAGTTGTTTTTATAGCTTGTTCCATCATTCGTCATTACAGGATATGGAAATATCGAATCTCTTGAGAAAATCACTTCAATACCTCCAATACATATTCAAATTTTAAATTGTTAATTTCATTATTATATTTATTAAATCCTAAATGAACTCTATTATTATTGATTTTAATATTTTTAATTACATTATTTTCGATAATATAATTTGAGTGATTATCTAAATCTTCAATTGAATTATAAATATCTGTTAATCTTATCGTATTAGATTCTGTCTTACCTTCACCATCAATCACAAAGAGTTTTAGATTTATATGATCATCTTTAATCATGTTGCTGTTAATAAATTCTGTAAGATCAATTTGAACAATTTCTTTTCGACCAATGTCAATTCTATCAACTAAGTTTGTTGGTGTTGAATAGTTAACATATTCACTGGTTTTATTAGTATTTTTCTTTATCGGAGTTCTTGTTACTTGTCTTTGTTTTTTTGAAGTTGTTCCGGTTTTGTTTCCTTTTCCTCGTTTTTCTTTTTGACTTGGAGTTTTTGTGATTTCTTCACCTTTTGATAATGAAACTTTATTACCGATATCTTTAAGTTTTGATGTGAAGTTTGATTCTGTTGTAAATAAGATGTCACCTGTGTCTAATTCCCCTTCAGTAGGGTTGGCTTTTTCAAAATATTCATTAATAAGTTCGGCCATCTTTTTGTTTAAGTTGTTTATAAAACGAACTGCATTTCTATTTTCTTCTTTATCACGTATATCTTCTGCAGAAATAGCTGTATGTGATTCGTTTTCTAATGATTTCAAGTAATTATCTTCTTTCATACCACCAATTAAAATCGCATTAAATGGTTTTCTAACGTTACCTTTTACTTTGAAATCTTCTATCTTCATACCAATTGTTCTTAATATCGCAAGTCGTCCGGTGCGAATCGATTCATCATATTTAAAGTAAATATCAAAGTTATAACTCTCGTCTCTACTGTCAACTGTGATACTATGCTTTTGTTCATTTAAATATGTATCTACATATATCGGAGTAAAATGTTCTCTTATTTCTTCGTAGTCTACTTCATAAATCTCTGGATTATTCACTAGATTTTCTAAGTTTTCATGATCAATCACAGTTAATTCATTTTCTTCGTCATAATAATTTACAATAAGCTTCTGATCTAAAATAGCTAAAAAATAGTTATCACAGATTGCTTTTATAATATTATTTTTATTCGCTAATTCTTCTCTTACATATGGAATAATAATCTTTAAGCCACGTGTATCTTTATTAAATACTTTATGATTATTTAAGTTTTTAAATGGTATGAATTTCTTATTACCATTATCTTCCATAACATCCGTATAATAACCTGTTGAACGATAGCCTTGACCATTATATTCATGTTCAATTAAATGAACCGAACCACCTAAATGCTGGTTATTTTCTGCGTCACAATTCGCAAAATACATTAAATGAATTTCTGAAGCTGCGTTATTTGCAATCTTACCAATACCATGCGATCCACCACGTGTGATTTCATGATCTTTATCTTTAGATACTGAGTGGAATCCTTTTTTATATGCATAAATACCGTACGTATCCTCAGGATTATCAGTCTGACCATTATTTGCCCCAGTAAGACCCTTAGTATTTTCATCTTCAAAAGAAATAACTGGAATAGTCTCTAATTCATACTTACTCTGCATAAACTCAACAGTTTCTTTTGTGTATTCATTTTGTCCTTCCATTGAGTAAATATGTTCAAATAACTCCTCAATTCCTGGTAAGTCGCTTTTTCTAACATTAGTATTCCTAATTGTTACAACTACTGGTTTTTCGAAATCTTTATGTAATCTCGCATCTAGCGAGTTTTGTAAATTTTCTTTAATAGTCCCTTCAACACCATTTCTTCTAAACCCTTCTAAAGAGTTATCGAAGTTATATTGCTCAAGTTGACTTATTTTTGCAAATTGAAATGCTTTACTCATACTACACCTCTACTAATACTAATGAAAACGATATTTCACTTATATAAATTAGATCACACTTTAAATTTTTAGTAAAGATCTTGAAGTTTTAAACAAAAAAGAAGCCTCTTTTAAGGAGACTTCTTCAAATTAACTTTCTAAATCATCCATAACGTCTTTTGGAACTGGTTGTTTAAAGTTCCATATAATCGACATTGGTTTTCCACCTTCATGTGATTCGTATTCTACTTCGCCGAGATAATAAAATGGTAGAGTGAGTTTGTCTTCACTGTTTTCTCGTCGTACGAATAGATGTATTTTATTATCATTCTTTTTATGGTGGATATATTGTTGTCCGGTTGGCGTATTTTCATGTGTTTGATTTTGTGATTGCCAATGAAATTTATATTGAGATATAAAATAATCATCGTATAGTAGATGCTCTTCTACCGTTTTTTCGTTTTTATCTAAGTTTACGAATAAGTAATGATCGCCTTTATATTGTAGTACACCTTCACGTAGTGAGTTGATATCTTTGTCATAACCAATTAATGCAAGGGTTTCACTTCTTGAATATTGTTCGTATAATAATAATTCATTTTGATAATTTAAATTATTCTCGGGATAATTTTGTCTATAACTCAATTGTATAAATTCTAGAAACTCTTTAAGTTCTTTTTGAACATTATTAGATAACTCGTATTTTGAATTTAAAACTCCGTCTTCATAATTGAAGAATCTCTTCTTTTTATAGTTAATTTTTGACGTTCTTACAAATGCATAATGAATCTTTTCTTTTGCCTGATTATTAAGTTTTACTTTTAACTTATCTTCAAGGAAGTGAATGACTTCTCTTTCTTTTAATTTTTTATTTAATAAAATTAATATAAATATTATTGGATCATATAGAACTTTCACTGGTATAGCTTTCATAATTTGATCCATTATAAATGTTAATTGTTTCGACTCATTAATTTCTTTGTCGACTTCTCGTTCTGCTTTTATTCTTTTATTTAATATCGATAAATTTTTATAAGTACCTTTAAATAATCTAGATAATGACGGTGCTTGCTCATGACTATAAAAGTCCATGATAGATAGTTTCTTTTCGTCATTTTTAGTTTCTAATCGTATCACTTCTAAAAATTGCCTTGCATCTTTTTGAATGAACTCTGCTTTCATAAAGTCTGTTGTATCGATACTTTGTAAAATTCGTTCTTTAGAAATATGATCGAGCTCGATATGAATAGAATTTGATAAGTTTACGAAGTTCTTTTTAACGCTATTTTTAAGCTTTTGTTTATCAATAAATTCTTTGTTACCGTTTAATGCGATAGGAATGAGGTAATTATTTCTACTATTAGTAACGAAATCGAGCACTGTTAAATATTCTTTATCTTCAGCTTTACGTAGTCCACGACCGAGTTGTTGTGTAAATATAATCGCAGATTCAGTCGGACGTAAAAATAGAATTAAATTTACTTTAGGAATATCGACACCTTCGTTAAATAAATCAACGATAAATATAATTTCTAATGGATGATTGTCATCTTCTAACTTTTTAATCACTTGTGAACGTGTATTGTCATTATCTTTTCCTGTTAGAACTGTTGAGTAAAATCCTCTTTTTTGAAATTCAGTATTCATATATTCTGCATGCTCAATATTTTGGCAAAATGCTAAACATTTTCTCGTATCTGTTAGTATGTATTGATTCATCTTTTCAACGATGAAATCTACACGTCGATTTGTATTTAAAATCTTTACGAGTTCATTTTCGTTAATATCATCTTTTCCAGCTAAATCAATCGTGCGATCACTAATACCGTAATATTGAAACGGTACGAGCAACTCACTTTCTAGCGCGTGCTGAAGTCTTACATCAACAATAATATTATAATCTGATAGTTCATAAATATTTCCACCATCTGTACGGTCTGGTGTTGCAGTTAGTCCTAATAAAAAGTTCGGTGTAAAGTGATCAATAATTGCTTTATATGTGGGGGACGTTCCATGATGGAATTCGTCAATGACGATTAAATCAAAATCATTCGGGTTAAATTTTTCATAGTCATTAATTAATGTTTGAATAGAAGCAAATGTAAATTTCGCTACTTCTCTTTTACTTCCTTTATAAATTTTGAAATTGTCTTCACTGTCATTTTTAAATATCGTTTTAAAAGTTTCTTTCGCACCATTTAATAATTCAATACGATGGGCAATGAATAAAACATTTTTAGGATTTAATTCTTTTGCACACATTGCAGACAAAAATGTTTTTCCAGTGCCGGTTGCTGCGATCGCGAGACCTCTTTTATAACCTTCATTAATAGATTCAAGCATATTTTTAATCGCCGTCATCTGCATAGAGTTTGGTATAATCTCTTTTGATTGATCTCTAGATTCTAACTTACTATTAAATGATGATTTTATAGGTGTTAAAATATTTTTTGTTTCTAAAAAGTGTGCGTACTTATTAATATATGCATCTGTTGCTTCTACTGTATTATCATGATTCCATAGTCTTTCAAAGCGCGTCGACATATTGTCATATATTGAGTCACTTGCACGTTCATAAGTTCTAACGTTCCACTCTTCACCTGTTTTAAGTGCAGCTTCAGATATGTTAGATGAACCAATAATTACCGAACCATAGTTATTGTCTCTATGAAATATATAACCCTTTGTATGAAAACTATCTTTTGGATTACTACTTTCATACACTTTTAATTCTATATTTTCATAACTATTTAATACACGCATTGCCGCTGGTTCTGTGACATTCATATAAGTCGTTGTAATAATGCGCCCTTTAATATTATATTCTCGGAGTAAATCTAGTGTATTTATGAGTAGATTAAGTCCAGAGCCTCTCACAAAACTTACAATAATGTCAAAGCTTGAACATGTTAATAATTCATTTTTTAAATGGTTAAGTAAAAAATCACCTGTCGAATGATCATTCACTATTAATTTACTTTCCATTAATTGAAAATCATCAGTCAATTCATACTTATAAGCATCTAGATATTCATTTCCATATAGTGATAATGCAAGCGGAAAAGTTTTTAACTCTCCAGATACTCTTTCATTCATATAACTCACTAAATCTTTGACAGAATAATGAGTGTTATTTTTAAATTGCTGAATTTCATCTTCTGTTTTTGCTTCATGTTTATTATGAAAATATTCAATCGATGCTCGATTACTTAGTAACTTTTTATTCAGTAAATATTTAGATGTTGTTTTATATTCTTCCATCGCTTCATGGATAATTGAGTCATTATCAAAACGTTCATATGACATAATATCACCACTCTCTTGTTAGTTATATTACACCACTAAATATTTTTATTCTCAACCATTAAAAAAGCACGCGTTTCGCGTGCGATTATGTACCGAACCCATAAATCCGGACATTCTTGTCCGTGAATTCTTATATGGCTTGTTTCCTGTATTGAACAGGAGACAGGCCATTTAATTTCTCTTTTATTCTTTTGTTGTTGTACCAATCAATATATTCTTCTAATGCCTCGATTAATTCTTGAACACTTTGATATTTAACACCGTAATAGATTTCTTGTTTAAGCAAACTAAAGAAATTCTCCATAGGTGAATTATCTAAACAATTTCCACGTCTAGACATACTCTGCTTGATATTATTCTGACCTAGTAATTGTGTCCATTTGACATGCTGATAATGAAACCCTTGATCTGTATGAATCATGAGATTATGCTCTATAGGCAGCTTCTTAATAGCTTTCTCTAGGGACTCACAAGTAAATTTTACTGTAGGTGATGTAGAGATACTGAATGACACAATCTCACTATTATATAAGTCCATAATGGGTGAGAGATACACTTTTACATCTGAGTTGTCCACTTTGAACTCAGTTACATCACTGACATAAACTTCATTCATCTGATCTACGTTAAATGCTCTGTTTAGCTCATTATCTGCAATTTTTCCAACTTCACCTTTATACGAACTATACTTTCTACTTCTTGTTGTGAATTTCGTACACAATAAATTGTACTTCTTCATAAGTCTGAGCACTCTTTTATGGTTCACAATAATACCTAGATTCTTCAGTGCGAGTACAACTCTTCTATAGCCGTAAGTAAATCTAGATTCTTGAATGATGGATTGTATTTGTTGAACTAATCGCTGCTCAGATTCATTTACCTGATTTAATTTTTCTTTCCATTCATAAAATGAAGATCTTGGTAACTCAGAAATCTCTAACCAAGTATTCAGTTTAACTTCTGTTTTAATTTGCCTTACTTCTAGTACTACTTGCGTCTTTTCTTTGTTTGAGCACGCTTTTCCCGAAGCAAGGCATCCAACTTTTTTTGGTAAAGCAGTTTTGCTTCAAGGTACTCATTTCTTTCTCTTAGTTCAATAAGTTCTTCTCTTTCAGACTTTGATAGTTTTTTTGGTTCATGGTTATTCTTAGGCATAGTCGTTCCCTCACGTTTTCTAGGTCTTCCTAAAGTACCACATAAGCCGCTATAGCCTTCCAAATCATACTTTCGCTGCCAACCAGCTATTGTAGATGGATTCTTGATCCCAAAGACTTGAGCTGTTTCTGAATAGGAAGTTTCGTTATTTATCCTGAAGTTTCGTTATTTATCCTATATTTTAATACGGATAACTTAAACTCACCAGAATAACGTGTTTTAGATAAACTTTTCTTTAAACCAACTTCGCCATAGAGATTATAAGCCATTATCCAATTGTTGATCGTGTCATGGCTTATATTAAACTCTTTTGAAAGAATGATTGCTCCAAAACCTTCTTCATATCTTCTTATAATTTCTAACTTCAAATCATAACTATACTTTGACATACGAATAACCCCCTAAATCCGTGTCCGGATTTAGGGGGTTAGTGCAATAAATCTAACACGCCTTTTATTAACTAAAATTACGTTTAATTTTATCGTTCCATTCTTTTGTAAACACAAGCTTATCATCTTCATATGCTTCTAAGTAGTTATCTAAGTAGAAATAATCTAGGTCACAATACATAGAACTTGTAGTAATTACTTTAGTATCAATATCATCGTCTTTAACAATAACGTTCCAATCACACTGAACATGAGCTGATAGTGGATCATTCTCTTTAATTGTGAATGTATTATAGTTTTCAGTTCCATATGTGATTCCGTTAATTTTCAATTTACGCAATCCTTCATCTGAGAAATCTTTTAATTTCCATTCACCAGTCGTAAGTTCTTTTTCAATTACTCTTGTTCTTTTACCTTCACGATGTACAAACTTTTCAAGTGGTTCTGCTGTTTCAGAATCTTTATATTTTGGTTCTTTTAGTACTTCTTCTTTCAATATTGGTATCATAAGTTTAGATTCACTTAGGTCTACTGTCAGCTCTTCTAACTCTTTAGAAGGCCATACTTGAGTCCAGTACGATGGTGATATTGAAATTTCAATTTTGTGTCCTTTTGGAATAGTATATCCGATAACATCTAAAGGTATATTAACTTCATAAAATTTATCTAACTCTAAATTCTCAGGGAATTCATGAGAGTTAAAGTGGTTTAAGTTAAACTGTCCTTTAGTAATTAACGTCTTCTCACCTGTTGGATGAACATCAGAAATTCTAACATGAATGTTAGCTTCGGCTTGTTTTGATTTTACTTTTACACTGAAATTCGGTTGACCAATTATTTCTAAATCATTTTCAAGTTTGTCAGTTAAAATACTTGTTGCTAAACTATTATCAATTGTTTGATCATCAGGTAAATCTCCATCTTGTCCAAATGGACAAAACACTCCTGAATAGAGACCATGATGGGTATTGTTCTTTAAGTTAACTTCCCCATTAAATGATTCTAGTAAATCTTTAGTTTCTGTCTTAGAATTTAAGAAGTCAATCCACTTACCTTCTCTATATTCAAAACTTGTTGACGGCTTCACACTATCCTGAACATATACTAAGAATTCGTCTTCGTGTTCAGTGTCTTCTTTAGTCATCCATTTATCTAACCATTCAAGGACTTCTTGCAGATATCCAATTTGTGGCCCAGGAATTGCTAAGTCTGGAAACTCATGTGCCCAAGGTCCAACCATTGCTTTCTTTGGAACATTTAGTTTTTCCATTAAACGGAATACTGGATTCGTATATCCATCTGCCCAACCACTCATCGTTAAGACTGGAATCTTAATGTCATCATAATTCTCACACACTGAACCATGTTTCCAGTAATCATCTCTCGTCTGATGTTTTACCCACTCAACGACGAAAGGTGGTGTGTTTTCTAATCTATCTAACCACATTTCGCGCCAGTTATCACCAACAAACTGTTTCATTGGTGGCCTTGTATTATAAGCAAACATCGTTGAGGCCCACCATAACATGTCAGACGCCATTAACGTCCCACCTTTATAGTGAACATCGTCTGCATAACGATCATCTGTTGAGCATAAGCTAATAATTGTTTTTAATGCTTCTGGTTGTCTCGCAGCTACCTGTAATCCGTTAAATCCTCCCCAAGACTTACCAATCATAGCTACTGACCCATTAGACCAATCCTGTGACGTAATCCAATCTATCACTTCAAGTGCATCGTCTTGTTCTTGTTTAGGATATTCGTCTAAAATAATCCCTTCTGAATCACCAGTTCCCCTAATATCTACACGAATCGCCGTATAACCAAATCCTGCAAAATACTTATGTCTTATTTCATCTCTTAATGCTGTGAAATCATCTTTTCTATAAGGTAAATACTCAAGGACCGCTCCTTTTGTTTTACCATGCGTTATAGGTTTCCATAATTTAGCAGAGAGTTTCACGCCATCACTTAACGTAATCCATTCGTGTTCAATAATCTCAACCTCAAATGGAAAATCTGTTCTTTCTGTTATTTTTGTATAATCAACGTCAAATACTCCCATTATTATTCCTCTCCTTCATAATTATGTTTATCTGTTTTAAGCCATCTTATTATAGAAATAAACAGTAATGAGTAAATAATTACTACAGGTACAGACACTACGACTGCTGAGGTTTGTACAACAGATAGTCCACCAATTAATAACAATGAAATTGAAAGTCCAGCCATAATGATTCCCCATAGAACTATGTGCCATCGAGGTGGTTCTTTATTATCATCAATATCTTTAGATGCTATTGATGCTAAAACGTAACTAGCTGAGTCTAAAGAAGTTGCTAAGAAAATGAACCCTAGAATAACAAAAAATACAACTGCTAAGAATCCAAGTGGTAATGTATTAATTACGTTTATTACTGTGGCAGCATCTCCATATTTTGCCATACTTTCTAAAACGTCAAATTTACCTGTTAATTGGAGATTCATAGTGTAACCTCCAAAGACAGCAAAGTAAATCCATGAACCTAAACTTCCCCAGCCAAGAATGTTGATTGCCATACTTTTAAGAGTTCTACCTTGAGAAATGCGAGCAATAAATAATCCCATAAAAGGGGCTGTTGCTGCAAACCAAGCAAAGTAGAATACAGTCCAGTCTTGTGGGAATAAACTTCCATTAATTGCATCAGTATAGAAACTCATACGTAAGAAGTTTTGAGCCATAATTCCAAAGCTATCTGTAAAATAGGTAATTATAAATGAAGTTGGTCCTACAATGATAACAAATATTGCTAAACCTAGTGCTATATATACGTTAAAGTTACTTAAGTTCTTAATACCTTTATATAGTCCTAATGATGCACTCGTTAGATATATAACTGTCCAGATTGCAATGATTATGATACTTAAAAATATAGATTCTTCAAGGCCAAATATGTGACTAATACCAGCTGATATCATAGGAACCCCAAGCCCTAAAGATGTTCCAAGACCACCAACTAAACTCCATATCACTAAAATATCAATAACTTTACCTAACCAGCCATCAGCATGCTTACCTATAGCTCCCTTAACTGATTGACTGACTTTTAATGACTTATTCTGTTTATTGAAAAATGAATATGCAATTACAATCGATGGGAATGCATAAATCGACCATGCTGAAATTCCCCAGTGGAACATTGCGTAAGGTAATGCCCACTCAGTCGCTTCAGCTGTCTCAGCTTCTATTCCAAACGGTGGTCCCTGTAAATAATACATCGGTTCAATAATTGACCAGAACATAATACTCGTTCCCATACCAGCACAAAACAGCATTGCACCATAAGAGAAGTTGCTAAATTCTCTTTCCCCTAGTCCTAATTTTACATTTTTATACTTACCAAAAATAAGCCATAGTAAGAAAATAAATAGGCCAAACGTCATAAACTCAAATACCCAATCTAATCGAGTGTTCACACCTCTTATGATTGCATTTAAAATACCTTCAGCAGATTCTCTAAAAATTACTAATAATACTGTTAGCACAGAAAGAACGATTATTGATGGCCAAAATATCATCACATCAACTTTTGCTTTATTATTCATACACATACTCCTCTTTAAAGTGATTTCAAATTAATTAGTAAGTATTACGCTTATAATTAATTCCCATATATTAATATTTAAACAAGATTTAACATTAATCAAGTGCTTACGAATAAAAATTATCATTCATACAAGTGAATTTGACATAATTTATATAATACAACCTTGCAAATATCTAATTTATCTCACTTTTATCCAACAGTTCTTTAGCTTAAAAAAGAAAATATAGTAAGAATGTAACGTTGATTTTTTAAAATTAAAAAATTAAGGTATGTATCTTGAAGCAATCAAGATACATACCTTAAATTAGCCTATTTCAAAAAACCAATCCTAATTTTGGATAATATATCGATTTCGCGTGCGATTATTTCTTAAGTCTTTCTGCTTGTTCTTTTTTCACCGCTTCAAGCACTTCTCTATTCTCTAGCAATTCTAACCCTGTATTTGATAGTGCTAATACCGCTTCTTCTAGTGCTTTAAAGCCGTCTTCTGAAATTGTTTGTTCTCTGAATTCTGGCGTGTGTGCTTTTACGCCGGGGCAGTTCATGCCGACATATGGATGGAGTGCTGGGATTCGGTGTGAAACGTCTCCGATGTCTGCGCTGCCTGTTGATTTTTCTTTTTTATTGATTGGTCGATCTGTAAATTTCTTATGATGTTTTGTAAAAAGCTCTGACAGTGTATCGTTTGGTATTAAGTTGTTGTAGCTTAATTCGTAGTTTGATATAACGACTTCTGTACCTGTCATTAATGCAGCACCTTTTGCAACGTTTCTAATTTTTTCTACGACTTCATCTAAATAGTCTCTTTCGTTTGCACGAATGTAAAACTGAGCCGTTGCGTGTTCTGGGACGATGTTTGCTGCATCTCCACCGTTTATTATAATTCCGTGGATTCTTACGTCGTCTTTTAAATGTTCTCTTAGCGGATTGATACCGTTAAATAGTTGAAGGACGCCGTCTAGTGCGTTAATACCTTCTTCAGGATTGCCTGCCGCGTGTGCTGCTTTTCCGTAAAAGTCAAATTGTAATGGATCGATTGCAAGCATATCTCCGCTTTCAGAGGATACGTCTGACGGGTGCACCATAAGTGCTACGTCCATATCGTCAAATATCCCTTCTTCTGCCATCGTTACTTTTGCGCCGTTTGTTTCTTCAGCAGGAGTACCAACGACGACGACTTTTCCACCGGTTTCATCGACTCGTTTACTAAGTAAAATTCCAGCACCGACACTCATATTACCGATTAAATTATGACCGCACGCATGTCCTAATCCTTTTAGTGCGTCGTATTCAGCGAGGTAACAAATTGTCGGACCTTCTTTTTCACTTTCGTAGCTTGCGATAAATGCTGTTGGACGATTGACGATATTTGTATCAATTATAAAGCCATGCTTTTCTAATTCACTCGTTAATAAGCGCATCGCTCGATATTCTTCATCACCAAGTTCAGGATTTCTATACATATCAATCGCATTATGTTCTAAATCTTTTTTTATTGTTTCGTAATCTTGTAAAGTAATTTCCATAAATTTCATCCTAGCTCTTAAAGTTTTAATTTATATATTAAAACACAAATAAATGTGCGATTGTCACAAAGATTGCTGCGAGTAAGTACTGGATTAAAATAATCGGAAGTACGAATTTCGCCCACTTTGTCCATTCGATTTTAGCAATTGCTAAACTTGCCATTAATACACCACTTGTCGGTGTGATTGCGTTTGAAATACCGTCACCAAGTTGGAACGCAAGTACTGCAGTTTGTCTAGAGACTTCTGTTAAGTCTGAAATTGACGACATGATCGGCATCGATAGTGCCGCTTGACCGCTTCCTGACGGGACTAAGAAGTTTAATCCACTTTGAGTAATTAGCATTGCAATCGCAGAGACTAATGATGGTAAGCCGTTAATTGAGCTTGCAAGGAAATTTAAAATTGTATCGATTGTCATACTTTCTTCTAGTATCACGAGTACCCCATATGCAAATCCTACAACTAATGCCCCAGGGACTAGTCCTTTACACCCATCGATAAAACTATCCGCAATTTCGTTATAGTTCATTTTGCCAATGATTCCCATAATGATTCCAGAAAGTAAAAATAGTGACGCAATTTCCATAATATACCAACCAAACTTCGTCACGCCGATTGCTAAAAATAGAATAGTTAACGTAAATATAACAAGTATTAATTTTTGTCGCGTCGTAAATACAACGTCTTTTAATGAATATGTTTCGTCTTGATAATTTGATAAGTCGAGTTCATCTTCGTCTAATTTACCTTCTTGCCTTAACTTTCCAATTTTCTTTGCTTTAAACATGACCCATGCGATTGTCACACTGACCATAATAATCCACATAATAATTCTATACCCTTTATCTGAAAAGAGTGGTAACTCCGCGATTCCTTGAGCGATACCAACTGTAAATGGGTTTAAAAATGCTGTAGTAAATCCTGAAACTGATCCAAGTATTACAATCGATGCACCAATCATCGGGTTATAACCGAGTCGTATTGCGAGTGGGACTAATATAAATAGAAATGGAATTGTCTCTTCACTCATTCCAAACGTCGCACCACCGAGTGCGAATAATAACATAATTATCGGAATGAGTAAAAATTTTTTATCTTCCATTTTATAAACCAGTCGTTCTAACCCAGTTTCAATTGCTTCTGTTTTTGCTAGAATTCCGAATGCGCCTCCAACTATAAATATGAAAAATATAATCGGTGCAGCATTTTCCATTCCTTTAAATACTGCTTCAAAAATTCCAAAAAACGTCGTTCTCTCTGCTTCTACACTTTGATAAGTCCCTTGAACAACTAACGTTTGAACATTGCCATTCACTTCTTTTTCTACACGCTCAAAACTACCTGATGGGATAATGTAACTAACAGCAGTTGCGAGCACGATTAGTCCAAATAATAACGCGAAAACATTTGGGAATTCCCATTTCTTCTTATTTTTAGCATCGTGTTTATCCATGAGTATTGCCTCCTAGATAGTATAGAGTTTGTTTTAATTATACACATGTTCGAATTAAATTCATACAATTGTTAGAAAATTGAGAGCGCTTAAGAAATTGATTGACATTGATTTTTTTATCTTGTAGACAATTTAACGATAAAGAAATTTACGTTAAAATAAATTTCATTAAGTGAATGATTATTGAATTTACGTTAACGAATTGAAGTCGTCTTTTATGTATATCTTAATTACGTTAATGAAATATAAATTCGTGGACATAACTTTTATTTGCATTAAAGTACCGACCAAATTGTATACAAAAAAGCCACACATCATTTGATGTGTGGCTAAAATTTATTAATCAAGTAATTCATTTAAAGATTTAACGTACTCATCTTTTTCTCTAGTAACTGATTCCAAATTTCTTTTAATGTCATAAGCTTACCTTCTTTAACTATTCATTTGAAACATCTTTTTCAATTTCAATCGTTCCGTCTTCGTTAAATATATATTCATCGTCTTTTGTTCTAAAACCAAACTTCTTATAAAAACGAATCGCATTAATTAACGCACTACCAATAATTTTGTCGGCGTCTTTACCGTACTCATCATCTAATACAGTCTCCATAATTTTACGACCGAGCCCTTCACCACCGTGATCTGGGTGAACGTAAACAAGTTTAAGTGTCGATACACCGTCTACCGGTTTTGAAATACCGCCACTTGCTATTAGGTTTCCATTTTTTTCAATTACGTAAACATGCGAGTCTTTCGCTTCATTTCTATAATGATCTTCTTTTTGTTCGTCGACCCATTGCTCGACTAACTCATCTGGATACGTTTCAGTATTTATTTTTCTCATCGTAATATTTACTAAATGCATTAATGGTTCAATGTCTTTATCTTCAAGTCGTCTGATAATCATCTGTCGACTCCTTTCTTATTAAATTTATACACTATCATTTGATTTTTTAAACCCTATTTTATTATAAAGTGTCATTTATTTGTTGACACAATATTATTTTACTGTGTATAGTGTATATAGAGTATATATACATTATTAAATTTAGATTGGAGTTATAGCCATGGATATTCTCATTGACAATACGAGTAAAACTCCGATTTACGAACAAATTGTAAATCAAATTAAAGAGAGTATTATGAACGGTACTTTAAATGAAGGTGATGCGCTACCTTCGATGCGACAACTCGCTAAAGATTTGAAAGTCAGTGTCATCACTACAAAACGTGCGTATGAGGAGTTAGAAAACGAAGGTTATACGTATTCTGTCGTCGGAAAAGGTTCATTTGTAAAAGAACAAAACATCGAGCAAATTCGCGAAAGAAAATTAAAGATGCTTGAAGAGATGATTGAAGACGTGATTCATAACAGTAAATCTATGAATTTGTCAAAAAATGAATTGCTTGAATTAATCAATATTTTATATGAGGAGTGAAATCGATGATTGAACATGTAGTCGAACTTAAAAATGTAAATAAACATTATAAAGATTTTTCAATTGAAGATTTAAATTTAAATATTAAAAAGGGATTTGTTACAGGCTTTGTTGGACGAAATGGTGCCGGAAAATCTACGACAATCGAAATGATTATGAATCTAACACGTCCAAATTCTGGCGAAGTAAAAGTATTTGGTTTAGATATTGAAGACTATGAAACAACAATTAAAGATAGAATTGGTTATGTAGATGCCGCGAATAATTACATGGAAAACTTTAAATTAAAAGATATTATTAAATATGTTTCACGTACGTATTCTAATTGGGATAAAGACACGTGTAACTATTATATAGAAACATTTAATTTACCTTTAAACAAAAAACTTAAAGATTTCTCTACAGGAATGCGTGCGAAAGTATCGATTGCGATTGCCCTATCTCACAATGCAGAATTATTTATAATGGATGAGCCGACAACCGGACTAGATCCAGTCGTTAGAAGAGAAATTATTGATACTCTTAGAGAACTTATGATCAATGAAGATAAAACAATTTTATTTTCAACACATATTACTGAAGACCTAGAAAAACTTGCGGATTATGTTGTCATGATTGATGATGGAAAAATTATACTGAACGAATCTAAAAATGAACTCGCAGAAAATTACTTTATCGTTCGTGGAAATAACGAATTATTAGATAGAGATACTGAAACTTATTTTTCATCGATTAACAAAGATGGCATTAATTTTGAAGCATTAACCACTCATCCAAATGAAGTTGAAAACGTCTTTGGAAATTCTGTCGTCATAGAACCGATTAAAATCGATGACTTACTCTATCATCTTAAGGAGGAAAAATAAATGTTAAATTATATGATGAGAGATATTAAAATTCAAACAGGATACTTGCTATTATTCCCTGTACTCATTGTGTTTATGCTTTTTATGAAGTCACCAATCAATACAATACTTTCAGTTGCAATGGTATATATACCAGTTAACGCAATCTATTTACTCACAAAATCAAATATCAATCATTTTGATTTAACACTCCCTTCTTCAAGAAATGATATCGTTAATTACCGATATATGAGTACATTATTATATGCAATTATCTGTGGAGCTTTAATCACACTTATACTAAAAGTATTTGGGTATGAAGTTACAATTTTAGATTTAGAATTCGCGTTACAACTGACATTCGGGCTTTCCGTTGTATTCTACCCGTTAAACTTTGCACTCAATACAGAAAAAGCTTTATTAATTTCGATGTACGCCGTATTCACACTATTTATGCTTCAAGCCGTATTTTTTGGATATGCGGTAGAAAATATACAAAAACTATCAGATAGCACTCATCCATTTACACTACTTGTGCATATTGCATTTATTGTCTCATGTGTGCTCTACGTCGTATCTTGGTTTGTATGTTTAATCATTATTAAAAGAAAAGATATTTAAATAAACCAGGTGTCAATGACACCTGGTTTTTAAAAATCTACATAATGTTTTAAATGTTTTTCAATATAATGTGCAGACTCTTCTATCGATCTAAATTCAGTCGATATTACTGTTGCGTTCACTTGTCTAAATACTTCTTCAGCGTAGCTTAATTCTTCTTTAATTTTTGAAAGACTGACATATTTTGTTGAGTCACTTAACCCTAATACTTCCATTCTTTTCTTACGAATGTTAAGAATATATTCTGGACTTGCTGTAAGACCAAATATTGGTAGATGATTAAATTCATAGATTTCTTTTGGTAAATTCACTTCATGAACGAGTGGAATATTTGCGATTTTATAGCCTTTATTTGCTAAAAACATCGTCAGTGGTGTTTTTGAAGTTCTAGAAACTCCAATAATGATTGCATCGGCTTCTTCTATACCGTCAAAGTTTTTACCATCATCATATTTTACAGCAAATTCCATCGCTTCAATTCGTCTAAAATACGCACGATCTAATCTACGTACTGCACCACTTTCTAATACGGCAGTTTTCCCAGAATGATTTTCAATTTCTCTCATTAACGGCGACATATAGTCTATAACTGTTAGATTTTCTTTTTCTTTAAACATCTGACCAAATTGATTTAACTCTGGACATACTAAAGTTGTAATGACGATTGCATTTTTTGTTTTTGCGAGAGTTAGTACAGGTTCTAGCTTTTCAATCGTATCTATAAATGTGTATTTTACAATGTTTATTTCATCATCTGTAATATTTGGAAACTGTGAGAGTACAGCATGTAGCATATACTCTCCAGTTTCACCAACACTATCTGATACTATAAAAATATTTAACTGATTAGACATCTTGTTTAACCTTACTCTGAGCAGATGCGAGAATTGCACCTGGAACTCTAAATGGTGAACATGAAACGTATGACATTCCAATTTCATTGAAGAATTCTATAGAGCGAGGGTCTCCGCCAAGTTCACCACAGACACCAAGCTTGTAATCAGGGTCAACACTTCTCGCTTTTTCGACAGTCATTTTAACGAGTTCTCCGACCGCTTCATCAATTGTTTGGAATGGATCGTTTTCTAATATTCCTTTTTCTTCATATTCACCGATAAATTTACCGACGTCATCTCTAGAGAATCCGAATGTAAGTTGAGTGAGGTCATTTGTACCAAAGCTAAAGAAGTCGCATTCTTTTGCGATTTTATCTGCAATAAAGCAAGCTCTTGGGATTTCTATCATTGTTCCAATTGAATAGTTTACTGTTTGACCAGACGCTTCAATTAATTCTTTTGCACGTGTTTCAATCACGTCTTTAAGTGTTTTAAACTCTTCAAATGTAGAAATTAGTGGTACCATGATTTCTAAATTACTTTCAATACCGTCATCTTTTACTTTAATAAGTGCTTCAATCATTGCTTCTGTTTGCATTGTTGTTAACTCTGGATAAGTAATTGATAATCGACATCCTCTATGACCAAGCATTGGGTTCACTTCAGATAGTTCTCTAATACGTCGATTTAAAAATTCAGGTGTAATATCTAACGTTTCAGCCACTTCTTTTGTTTCTTTTTCAGTTTGAGGTAAAAATTCGTGTAATGGTGGATCGAGTAATCTTACAATGACTGGTCGGTCATCCGCTTGTCTAAATATTTTTTCAAAATCTTCTTTTTGATACGCTAAAATTTTATTTAACGCTTCTACTCTTTCTTCTTTCGTTTCAGCAATGATGAATTTTCTCATTTGAACGAGACGCTCTTCACCAAAGAACATATGCTCTGTTCTCACGAGTCCAATTCCTACAGCACCAAAGTCAAAGCCCGCTGTAATTTCATCATTCGTTTCAGCGTTCATTCTAACTGCCATATCACTAATTTCTTCTGCCCAATTCATCAGTCTAGTGAATGCTTCACTTTGTTCATTTGCAGTTGTTTCAACTTCACCTAAATATAATTTACCAGTTGCACCATCGACTGAAATGACTTGTCCTTCTTTAATTTCGCCACCTGGATAAGTCACTGTGCGAGTTTCACCATCTATTTTTAAATCAGATGCCCCTGTTACACAGCATTTACCCATACCTCTTGCAACTACAGCAGCATGTGAAGTCATTCCTCCATGTGTAGTAACGATTGCTTCTGCTGCAATCATCCCTTCAATATCTTCTGGTGAAGTTTCAGGACGTACTAAAATTACTTTTTCACCGTTTTCAGCTGAATGTTTAGCTTCTTCTGCACTAAATACAATTTTTCCTGAAGCTGCACCAGGACTTGCGGGTAATCCTGCTTTTGTAATTAATTCTGCAGACTCTAAAGATTTTTCATTAAATGATGGGTGAAGCAATTGGTCTAATGATTTTGGTTCAATCATCATAATTGCTTCTTCTTTTTTAATCAGTCCTTCTTCAACTAAGTCTGTCGCGATTTCTACTGCAGCTTTTGCTGTACGTTTACCATTTCTCGTTTGTAAAATGAATAATTTGCCGTCTTCTATTGTAAACTCAATATCCTGCATATCTTTATAATGAGCTTCTAACTTTTTAGTAATATCAACAAATTCATCATAAAGATCTTTAGCTTTTTCTTTTAATGTTGATATTTCTTTAGGCGTGCGAATACCTGCAACTACATCTTCACCTTGAGCGTTAATTAAATATTCGCCGTATAATTTGTTTTCTCCAGTCGCTGGATTTCTAGTAAATGCAACACCAGTTCCTGAATGTTCACCACTATTACCAAATACCATTTCTTGTACAGTTACACCTGTACCAATATCATGTGGAATATCATTTAATTCACGGTACACACGTGCACGGTCGTTATTCCATGATTTAAATACAGCTTCAACTGATTCAATCAGTTGAACTTCTGGTTCTTGTGGGAATGGTTTCCCCGCTTCACTTAAGTATAATTCTTTAAAGTAATTGACAATATGTTCTAAGCCTTCTGCTGGAATGTCAGTATCTAACTCATAGTTATGTTTTTCTTTGTAACGGTCAAAATATGAGTTAAATGCAACCATTGGAATTTTATAAACGACTTCTCCAAACATTTGTAATAGTCGTCTATAACAGTCATACGCAAATCGACGATCTCCAGTTTTTTCTGCAAGTGTTTCTACATTTTTGTCGTTTAAACCTAAGTTTAAAATTGTGTCCATCATACCAGGCATTGAAAACTTAGCACCACTTCTTACAGAAACAAGCAGTAAAGAGTCTTCACTATTAAATGCCTTCTTTGCTCTTTCTTCAAAATCTTTGACAGCGTTCTCAATTTCTTCTTTTAATGATGGTGTTACAACTTCACCTTCATTTAAGTAATTCATACACGCTGTTGTTGTGATAGTAAAGCCATCTGGAACAGGTAATCCAAGAGATTTCATTTCAGCTAAGTTATAACCTTTTCCCCCTAAAATCTCTTTCGACTGAGTTTTTCCTTCATCAAATGAATAGACTAATTTTGACATGTAAGCCACCTCTTAGTTAATGTTAGATTACTTTATATGCAGTTGTATTGAGTGGGTAATTTACCCATTCATGTATAAGTATACATGACTTACAAAAGTTTTTGGTGATAAAAAAGATTAAAAAATTGAGAACCCTATAAAACTGGATTCTCAACAATTATCATGTATTTTGTTATATCTATATTTCTTCTTTTAATGCATATTTTTTAATAATCTCTTCATGTTGTGGAAATTGCTTCATGAGTTCATCTTGAGTGAATAGTTTAAAATCATCGAACTCAAATCCAGGTGCGACCATACAACTGACGAGCGCATACTCTCCTTCATTTTCAACTGATGATCCAAAAATTGTCCCTTTAGGAACGAGTGCTTGTAGTACTTCACCATTTTCGACATCTGTTCCAAGTTTAATTGCTTCGTATTCTCCACTTTTAGAAATTGTATGAATGGTAAGAGAATGTCCAGCGTGATAATACCATACTTCGTCTGCTGTTAACTGATGTAAGTGAGAAGGATTTCCGTGCTCTAAAAGAAAGTAAATACTCGTGTAAAGTGCGCGATTATCGTGGCGATCTTCTGACTTTAACACTTGTCTATAATAACCGCCCTCAACATGACGTTCTAGTTTTAAATGTTCAATCCAATATTGACTGTTTTTCATAATAGACCTCCGAATAATAATACGTATACCATAGATGTTAAGGTACTGGTTAAAATATTAATCAATTTCTTTTATATATTTAATTAATATCTTATCATTCTTCTTCGAAAATTTTCTATTTCATAAATCATATTGTTCTATTAATTAATAAAGATAATGAACTAATGTACTTAAAAGTTAAAATAATTTAAATGAATTGACTTCTGAATTTTCAGTTATTTTTATGTTAATATTAATTTAATGAATTTTAAATGTATATTTACAAAAATATCCAATAATATTATTTCTAACTTCAAACAGTACTACAAAAGTTTCCCATTTTTATTGATACAACAAATTTAAATGAATGGAATGATTCTTTGAACAAAATAAATATCTTTAATGAGATAGTAGAAATTTTAAATAATGATTATGCCGGTTACTCTGCTAAGAAACACCTTAATCAACCTGAAAAATATCATATTACGAATGAAATGACAGATGAAGAATTTGTCAAAACAGTTCAATCCTATTTATTAGACTTTAATGATGGTCATCTTTATTTCAATAAATCTGATGCAGCCACGACTAATAGAGGTTTTAAAGTTAGACGCTATGAAAATTCATTATATGTAACAGAAGTTACAAAGGACTCACGTTTTAAGTTAGGTGATAAAATCATTAAAATCGACGACCTAACAATAAATGAATTTGCAAATAAACACTTAAAATTATTAGAAGATCATATTCACGAGAGGCAATATTGGAATGTAGGGTTACAAAATGCTGATAAAATTTTATTAGTTAGAGATAATGACGAACTTATTTTTCATCTAAAGAATTATGAATGGGAGTCTTATATCCCTACTTTTACTTTTAAACAGATAGATGCAAAAACAACTTATTTAAAGATTGAGAGCTTTGCTGATGCTGAACCAATACAAAAACTTTTGCAAGAACATAGCTTAGAAATCACTCAATCAAGTAATTTAATTATCGATGTAAGAATCAATCATGGAGGTAATGATACATTCTACTTCCCTCTTCTCGATTATATTTTCGATAAAAATATTTCGTTTCAAGATTTATTTGAAGATGATGAAACTATGTATACTAACTATACAAAAAGGAATTGCGACCTATGGTTAGAAGAATTAAAAGAATATTTGAAACAAAATTTAGATGAAAGCACAGAACGGTTAATTCAAGAAGAAATAAAAATGGTTGAAAAAAATTATGATAAAGGTATGACACTAGTACCAGAAGATACTGATCATATGATTTGTGGAAAAAATAAACCTAAAAACATCTATGTTTTATCCGATGTATTTTGTGGAAGTTCAGGAGAAACCTTTGTATCAAATGTAAAAAAGTCTTCGAAAGTTACTGTAGTCGGCCGACCAACGATGGGGATTATGGATTATTTTAATGTAATAACAGTACATTTTGATAATTATGAGTTTGATTACTCAATATCAAAAATGCATGAAAAATATCATTACAATCAAACAGGTGTTGTTCCAGATATTTATATTCCATGGACTCCTGAACAAATAGAGCATGATTTAGATCTACAATATGTTTTAAATTTAATTAATAAATAATTATTTGTTATAAAAAAAGCACTGAAGAAATTATCTTCAGTGCTTTTATAACGAGAATTAGTTTTCACGTTTTTCTTTAATACGTGCAGCTCTACCACGTAAGCTACGTAAGTAGTATAATTTCGCACGACGTACGCTACCTTTACGAGTCACTTCGATTTTATCGATTTTTGGTGTGTGAACTGGGAATGTTCTTTCTACTCCAACACCGTAAGAAATTTTTCTTACTGTGAATGTTTCAGAAATTCCTCCACCACGGCGACGAATTACTACACCTTCGAACACCTGGATTCTTTCACGTTCACCTTCAGTGATACGTACGTGTACTCTTACTGTGTCACCAGTGTTAAACTCTGGTAGATCAGTTTTTAATTGTGATTTTGTAATGTCTTGTAATAATTGTTGTGACATATTAAATTCTCCTCTTCCTACCAACTATCTTATATAGCAACTATACAGCGGATGGTTGTGATTTTCGTCCTCATAGACCTATTTATTTTAGCATAATCAGTGATTGTATTCAACTTATTTTTCGTTTTCTTCTAATAAATCTGGGCGACGTTCTCGCGTGCGTTTTAACGATTCTTCGTAGCGCCACTCTTCAATCTTTTTATGATCTCCACTAAGTAATACGTCTGGTACTTTCATACCTCTATATTCTCTTGGTCTCGTGTAATGTGGATGTTCGAGCATTCCAGTAGAAAAGCTGTCGTTTTCGTGACTTTCTTTTTGTATTACACCAGGGATGAGTCGTACAATCGCATCTGTCATTGCCATCGACGCAATTTCTCCACCTGTTAATACGTAATCTCCAATTGAAACTTCATCGGTCGCAAGTTTTCGAATACGCTCGTCATAGCCTTCGTAGTGACCGTTTATAAATACAATATTTTCTTCAGTAGATAGTTCTTCTGCGAACGTTTGATCGAACCGGCGTCCAGATGGACACATAAGTAAAACACGTGCATTGTCTAAATCTATTTCATCCATCGCTCGGTATACTGGTTCAGGTTTTAATACCATTCCAGCACCTCCGCCGTATGGATAATCATCGACTTGATTGTGCTTATTATTCGCATATTCTCTAAAGTTTAACGTCTGATAGTTGACGAGTCCCTTGTCTTCCGCGCGTTTTAAAATAGATGAACTTAATATACCTTCATACATTTCTGGAAATAGTGTTAAATAGTATATATTCATAGATCTAACAGTCCTTCTATTGGTTCGATTTCAATTGTTTTATTTTCAACATCAATCGATTTTACAATGTCTTCAGCATTTGGAATCATATATTTATAATCACCAATAACAAAGACGTCCTTACTCCCTGTTGGAAGGATTGTTGATATAGTACCGAGTACTTCATTTGTATTTAAATTCACTACTTCACAACCGATAATATCATTAAAATGATACTGTCCTTCAGGTAATTCCATGTCTACTGCGTCAAACGCTTGGTACACTGTTTCACCTTTTAAATGTTCAACTTCATTAATGTTACTAATACCTTCAAACGTTAATAAATGGAAATTTTTATGTTTACGATAATTCGTAATCGTATACGTTTCATTTTTAATTGTGACTGTTTGGCCTTTTGAAAAGCGTTCGAATGCGAAGTCACTGCTACTTAACACTTTTACTTCTCCACGCACACCGTGAAAATTTACTAAAGTTCCGATATCTATCATAGTTAATCCTTTCTGAATAAAAAAACACACCCGAGTCGGATGTGTTTTATTCTACGTCAACAAACACTCTTACTGACGGGTCATCATTAGCTGCAGTCATAATCGTGCGCACCGCTTTGATGGCACGACCGCCTTTGCCAATGATTCTGCCAACATCATCTTCATGTGCGTTGACAGTATAAACCACTTTTCTATCTTCAGTCGTCTCAGTAATTGTAAGACTTTCAGGATGACGGACGATAGGTTGTAAAATCGTTTGTAGTAGTTGTTTCATTATTATTTACCTTGTTTAGCGTTGTGTAGTTTTTCCATTAAACCACGCTTACTAAAGATAGAACGAACAGTGTCAGAAGGTTTTGCACCTGTTAACATCCATTCTAATGCTTTTTCATCGTCTAATTTGACGTTATCTTCTTCTTTTAATGGGTCAAAGTAACCAAGTTGTTCGATAATACGACCATCTCTTTTTACTCTTGAATCCGCAACTACGATTCTGTAGAAAGGATTTCTTTTAGAACCCATACGAGTTAATCTGATTTTTGTTGCCATTTATATACACCTCTCATGTTCAAAATTACTTATATTATAATAACAGATGATTTTACAGTTGTAAAGAGGTTTTCCTTTACCAATTTAAAAAGGTAGTCCCATACCGCTAAATGGGTTTTTACGCTTACCTTTTTGGTTTGTAAATTGTTTCATCATCTTTTTCATTTCGTTAAATTGTTTTAATAAACGGTTCACTTCTTGAAGTGAACGTCCAGATCCTTTTGCGATACGACGCTTTCTTGAAATGTTTAGTTTCTCAGGATTTTCACGTTCTTCCATCGTCATCGAGCGAATGATTGCTTGGACGTGATCGATTTCTTTACCGCTCATTTTAACTTTATCGAGACCTTTAATTTTATTTGCACCTGGAAGCATTTTAATTAACTCATCCAGTGGTCCCATACTTTTCACCTGATCCATTTGGTCTAAAAAGTCGTCTAACGTAAATGAGTTTTCTTTTAATTTTTGTTCAAGCTTTTCTTGTTCTTCCATATCGACGTTTGCTTGCGCGCGGTCGATGATTGATAAAATGTCTCCCATTCCGAGAATTCTGCTCGCCATACGCTCAGGATGGAATGGTTCTAAGCCATCTAATTTTTCTGAAACCCCGATAAATTTAATCGGTTTTTCAGTGACACTACGAATTGAAAGTGCCGCACCCCCACGTGTGTCACCATCTAATTTAGTTAATGTAACTCCTGTAATATCTAATAAATCGTTAAATGATTCTGCGACGTTTACTGCGTCTTGACCGGTCATTGAGTCAACAACGAGCATAATTTCGTCTGGATTTGATATTTCTTTAACGTTTTTTAACTCTTCCATTAATGCTTCGTCAATGTGAAGACGACCCGCTGTATCGATGATGACTGTGTCGAGATGTTCGTCTTTAGCGTAGTTCATTGCGTTTTCTACGATCGTTTCAACTTTTTCTTTATCGCCCATTGAATAGACTGGAATGTCTAATTGGCGACCGATTGTTTCTAATTGGTCAATCGCAGCTGGGCGGTAGATGTCACCAGCAACGAGTAATGGTTTTTTGTTATGTTGTTTACGTAAAAGTAATGCAAGCTTACCTGCTGTTGTTGTTTTACCTGCCCCTTGTAAACCAACCATCATAATGACTGTTGGTGGCTTTTTCGCTAAATTAATTTTAGCGTTTTCTCCACCCATTAATTCTGTTAATTCTTCTTGTACAATTTTAATGACTTGTTGCCCTGGCGTTAATGATTTCATCACGTCAGAACCTTCTGCGCGTTTTGATACGTCTTTAATGAATTGACGCACGACTTTAAAGTTAACGTCCGCTTCAAGTAGTGCTAAACGTACTTCACGCATCATCGTTTTTATGTCTTGTTCAGTGACTTTACCTTTACCTTTAATATCATCTAAGATATTTTGAAGTCTTGAACCTAATCCTTCAAATGCCACGTTTTTTCCTCCTAATCGAGTGATTCGAGTTTTTCTATAATCTCTAATGCTTTGTCTTTATCATCTAATGATTCTCTTAATGTTTCAAGTAAATCTAGGCGTTTTAAATAATGTTTGTACATACCTAAGTTTTCTTCATACGATTCTAACACTTCAGTCGTACGCTTTAAATTATCGTATACTGCTTGACGCGTTACGTTTAACTCATCAGCAATTTCAGAAAACTGTAAATCCATTAAGTAATATAGTTTAACATAATCTTTTTGCTTATCTGTTAATAAGCCATTATAAAAGTCGTATAAGTAGTTCATACGTAGTGTCTTATTCAGTTCGTTCGTCATCTGATGATTCTCCTGATTCATCTATCATATCGGCAAATAGTCCGTAAACATAGTTTTCTGCACTAAATATCTCGAGGTCATCAATTTTCTCTCCGAGTCCGACAAATTTAACTGGTATACCGAGTTCGTTTTTAATTGCAAGTACGATACCACCTTTAGCCGTGCCGTCGAGTTTTGTTAAGACAATCCCTGTTAATTCAGTCACATCGTTAAATGATTTTGCTTGAAGCATTGCGTTTTGACCAGTCGTTGCATCTAACACAAGTAATACTTCGTGTGGCGCATTTTCATCAACACGCTGAATGACGCGTTTCATCTTTTCTAACTCTTTCATTAAGTTACCTTTATTTTGTAGGCGTCCAGCTGTGTCGACGATTAAAACATCTGTACCTCGACGTTTTGCAGCGTTTACTGCGTCAAATACAACTGCTGCTGGATCAGAGCCTTCTTGGTGTTTAATAACGTCAGCATCGACTCGGTCTCCCCAAACTTGAAGCTGGTTAATTGCACCAGCACGAAACGTATCTGCTGCTGCTAACATGACATTTTTACCTTCAGATTTATAACGGTGCGCAAGCTTACCAATTGACGTTGTTTTACCGACACCATTTACCCCAACGACTAAAATAATCGTTAAGTCGTCTTGCATGTTCATACCTTCGTCTAAGTCACCGTTACGTTCGTATATTTCAATCATCTTTTCAACGATAACTTCACGAAGTTCTGTCGTTTCAGTGATATTTTTAAGTTTTGCATAATCTCTTAACTCATCTGTTAACTCCATCACTGTTTCAAATCCGACGTCTGCAGTAATTAGTACTTCTTCAAGTGCTTCAAAGAAATCTTCATCAACTGTACGATACGTCGCCATCAGTTGGTTAATTTGGTCTTGGAATTTCTCACGAGACTTTTCAAGACCTTGCTTAAATTTGTAACCGACTTGTTCTTGTTCCCACTCTTCAAATTCTTCAATCGATATTAAACCGTCACCATCAAGATCTGCATCTTTCGTTTCTTCAGTGACTGGTGTATCTTCAAATCCTTCTTTATCTGTCTGGCCAGAGAATTTCTTTTTTAAACGATCAAATAAACTCACTTAATATTCCCCCTCTATTTCTCTTTCTTTATATGTTTTTAAGTCGACACTAATGAGTTCAGACACACCTTTTTCTTGCATCGTAATTCCAAATAGTCTGTCGCTTTGTTCCATCGTTTTTTTGCGGTGCGTTATGACGATACACTGACTGTATGATGTTAAGTTTCTTAAATAGTGAGAGAACCTAAGTACATTCGCTTCGTCGAGTGCCGCTTCCACCTCATCTAATATGATGAATGGACTACTTCTCACTTCTAGTATACTAAATAATAAGCTAATCGCAGTTAATGCACGTTCTCCACCACTTAATAATGACATATTCGTCAGCTTTTTACCTGGTGGTTCGGCATATATAAGTAACCCTGCATTTAAATAGTCGCCGTCTTCAGTTAAACGAAGCTCGGCTTCACCGCCACCGAACATCGTTTTAAAGACTTGTTTAAATTGTTCATTTACTTCATTAAACGTCTCTTTAAATCGTTTAGACACTTCATAATCCATCTCTTTAATGACTTTAAGTAACGTCTCACGTGCCGTTAGTAAGTCTTCTTCTTCACGTTTTAAAAACGTGTAGCGTTCATTGACAGTTTCAAACTCTTCAATTGCGTTTAAATTGACGTTACCAAGTTCTTCTATACTCTTTTTATTTAAATGGATACGTTCACGTTTACTCTCAATATTTGAAAGATCTGTATACATTTCGGATGCTTTTTCAAATGTTATCTCGTATGTTTCAGATAAGTAGTCGAGTTTAATACTTAATAATGACTCGGTACGTTCTTTCTCACCGTGCGTTTCTCGAAGTGTTTCTGAAAGTGTTTCAATCGTCTCTAAATGAACTTGTCGTAAATTCATATCTTCAGTCGATGTTTTAGTCACCGTTTCTATTTCGTCTTTTAATGTGCGAGATTTCTTACCGAGTGCTTCAAGAGTTTCACTAATCTCATCTAAGCGACTGTTTAACGCGTCGATGTCAATCGACTCATAGTTTGAGTCGAGTAACTCGATACGTTCATCGATATCTTTAATATCTAGAGATACATTATTGATTCTTTCATTATAATCTTTTAAATTCTCTTTCTCATAACGAATATTTGACTCAAGTGCGATACGACTTTCTAACAGTTTTTGACGATTTTCTTCATATTCTTTTTCTAAATTCTCAATGTCGCCCTTTTCTTTACTAAGTAACGTAATTCTTTCTTGGAGTGCATCAAGCGCTTTTGTCTTTTCATCAATTTCTTTTTCTAAAGATGAATAACTCAGTACACCACCAATAGATTCTAATTCATTATTTAATAGTGCGATACGCTCAGTAGTGAGTGATTTCTCGTTTTTATTTTTCTCAAGTTGTTTAATTGTTTCGTCGTATTCTTCTTTTAACGAGGTACCAAGCGTTTCTTCTTCTTTAAGCTTTGTTTCGAGTGTTTGAATCGTATGAGTTAATTCATCGTTTTCCTCTTTTAAGCGATTCGTTTCTAACGTATATGCTTTTATTTTTTCGTCGAGTGATTCTTTTTCTTTACGTAATTTAAGTGCTGAGTTACCACTTTGACGGCTTCCTCCACTAACTGCTCCACCTGGATTAAAGATTTCTCCAGATTTTGTGACGATTCTTCCTCTAAAATTTAACTCACGAGATAATTTTGATCCGTCGTCATAGTTATCTACGATAATCGTCGTATTAAATAAGTGATTAAGCAGCGCGTCGTATTCTGTTTCAATTAAATCTTTTAAAATATAGTGATTCACTGACGTATTTGAAAGTTTATATTTAATCTCTTCAGATAAATCTCTCTTTTGTATTGTATCGAGCGGTAGAAACGTCGCGAAGCCGAGATTTTTATCTTTCAAATATGATATTGCACGTTTTGCATCACTTTCAGATTTAGTCACAATACTTTGAGACTGACCGCCAAGCGCTGCGTCAAGTGCTGTTATAAACAACTCGTCAATTTGGATAAGTTCAATCACCACACCTAAAATACCTGGCATCTTATTTTTTCGTTTTAAGACTGCTTTAACGCCTCGGTAGTAGCCTTCGTAATTTGCCATCATCGAGTTATACATATCACGTTTAGAGGATAACTGAGAGATGTAGCGAGTTGCTTTATCATACTTATCATTTAATGAATTAGCATTTGCTTTTTTCTCATTTAATGATTCGAGTAATTGTTTAAATACGTCTCTTTTATCCGTTAAGTTTGTATTTAGTGTATTTAACGTTTCGTTTAGCTGTGACTCTTCTCTTTCTAGTGTTTTAAGTGTGTCATTAAACTCGTTTAATCGGTTGAATAGATCTTCACGCTTTCTAGAATCTTTGACTTCACGCTGCGTGTGATCTTTAAGTTGGTTTTCAAGTGATGTTTTTTCAACCATACGTGCATAATATTCATCTTTTAACGTTTCAACGTCTGTGTCGTGTGATGTGTTCAATGACTTTAATGACTTTTGAACAGATTTAATTTCATCGTTTAGATGTTCTAAATTTTCTTCTGACTTTTTTAAAGACGTTTCGATTTCTTTAAAACGAGTTTCTAATTGTTTTTTATGTTGTAACTTATTATCTTTTTCGTTTAAAAGACTCGTATGACGTTCAGAGCGACTCGTATGACGTTCTTTAGATAATTCGATTTTACCGATAATTTGTTCTTGTTCACGCGACAGTTGAATGTATGATTCGTTATTTTCACGTTCTTGAATCGTGAGTCGTTCACGTTTGTCTCTATAGTTATTAATCGAAATATCGAGTAAATTGACGTGATTTCTCGCTTCTTCGATTGTGCGTTTATCGTTTAAATATTTTTTGTTTAACGATTCAAGTGTGTCTGATAAGTTTTTAATATCATACACAGACACTTCAATATCACTTTGCTTCATTTCTTCAACGAGTGCTAAATACTCTTTTGCGACTGCACTTTCTTTTTCAAGTTTTGAGACACGTGATTCTAATTCACTCGTAATATCGTGAATACGGCTTAAGTTTAAAAGTGTGTCGTCAAGTTTACGCTCAGATTCTTTTTTACGTGTTTTATATTTCATCACACCGGCGACTTCTTCTATAATTTCACGTCTTTTTTCAGGCTTTTGATTTAAAATTGTATCGACTTCGCCCTGAGAAATAATATTGTACGCATGTTTACCAAATCCTGAATCCATAAACAACTCAGTAATATCTTTTAATTTCATACGTTCGTTATTGATGTAGTAGTTACTTTCACCATTTCTAAATAACTCACGTTTAATAGAAATATCGTCTTTGTCGATATCTAAATATCTTTTACGATTATCTAAGTTTAATTCGACGACGGCACTGTTTTGTGATTTACGTTCAGTCGTTCCGTTAAATATAACGTCTTCCATTTTCGATCCTCTAAATGATCGTGCACTCGTTTCACCGAGTACAAATCTTACAGCGTCGATAATATTACTTTTACCACTACCGTTTGGTCCTACGACTGCAGTGATTCCTGTATTAAATTTTATAGAAGTTTTATCTGCAAAAGATTTAAACCCTTTTGCTTCAATGCTTTTTAAAAATACCATTATCTTTTAGCCTTTTCTTTTAAATAATATAGCGCACGTTTTGCTGCGAGTTGCTCAGATTCTTTTTTTGAACGCCCCGCACCTTGACCGATTTCTTCATTTTTTAACGTGACACTTGAGACAAAATTTTTGTCATGTGACGGACCTGTTTCTTCAATTAAGTGGTAGTACACTTCTTCTTTGTATGCTTTATGAACATATTCTTGAAGTGCAGTTTTAAAGTCTGTAATTCCCATGTATTCATCATTTTTAATTTTAGGAAATACATGTGTACTTAAAAACTTCCATACTGCGTCATATCCTTGGTCGATATACAATGCACCTAAAAATGCTTCGAACATATCTGAAATAATCGATGGACGTTTTTTACCACCTGTTTTTTCTTCTCCTGGACCAAGTAGTAGTAACTCTTCCATTTTTAAGTCGTTCGCAAATATTACAAGTGAAGGCTCACAAACAACATTTGCACGCAATTTTGTTAAATCGCCCTCTGGCCAATCTTTAAAAGCGTCAAATATATATTCTGAGACCATCAATTCTAATACTGCGTCACCTAAAAATTCTAAACGCTCGTTTGAATGTATTCTGTCTAAATGAATATTATAGACAAACGAACTATGCATAAATGCTTGTAGAAATAATTCTTTATTATCATAATTGACATGACTTTTTTTCATAAACTGATCAAGCTTTTTAAAAAATAACTTCACTTGTTCAGATGAGTGATAGTCATTGTCAATTGCTTTTAAAACTTTTTCCATAATCTCACCCTAGTATATTTTACTAAACTTATCGCTTTAGTAATAGCAATACATAAAAGAAAAATCCACTTATTTAAAAGTGGATTTTATCTATTATTTTATTGGTTTTCAAGCTTTTCAATGTAATCTAAAGCATCACCAACAGTAACGATTTTTTCAGCTTCCTCATCTGGAATTTCAGTATCAAATTCATCTTCTAATTCCATTACAAGTTCAGCAATATCTAAAGAGTCTGCACCAAGGTCATCCTTGAATGTTGCATCTTTCGTTACTTGATCTTCATCAATACCTAATTTATCGACAATAATGTCTTTAATTTTATCAAAGTTATCCATACCATTTCACCTCCTTAAAATGGTAGAGGTAAAGATTTACTTTACCAAGACTCTTCTAGCAAGAGTCTATTATCTTATACCCAAAATTATTCATTGGAATTCATATATTTCTACTATTTTTAATGAGATAAAATTCCTTATTAATACTTCACTAATAGAACACCTTAAATTTACAATGTGTTCATAATACCACAGGGGTTAACCCATGTACATTCCACCGTTAACGTGAATCGTTTGCCCTGTAATATAGCGCGCATTGTCTGATGCTAAAAATGCTACTGCTTCAGCGATGTCTTCCGCTTGACCAAATTTTTGAAGTGGAATTTGCTCGAGCATTTTAGATTTTAAATCGTCACTTAAAACGTCTGTCATATCACTTTCAATAAATCCTGGTGCAACAGCATTTACAGTAATATTTTTACTTGCTAACTCTCGTGCGACACTTTTTGTCAGCCCGTCAATACCTGCTTTACTCGCAACGTAGTTCGCTTGACCAGCATTACCAAGACTTCCAACAATACTTGAAATGTTAATGATACGACCTGATTTTGCACGAATCATCATTCTTGATACGTTTTGAATGACGTTAAACGCCCCTTTTAAATTAACGTTAATGACATCTTCAAACATTTCAGGTTTCATACGCATTAAAAGCGTGTCTTTAGTGATTCCTGCGTTATTTACGACAACGTCAAGTTGACCATACGTATCTTTAATATGTTTAATCATTTCTTTTACTTCGTCATGATTTTGAACTTGGCACTGATAACTTTCTGCTTTGCTGCCTTTTGCTTCAATTTCTTTAACGACTGCGTCTGCTTTTTCTTTATTTCCTGAATAATTAACGATTACTGTATAACCGTCTTCACTTAAACGTAACGCTACCGCGCGTCCAATTCCGCGAGAAGCGCCTGTGACTAACGCAACTTTACTCATTATAGTTATTCACCTCTTCTATCGTGTCGATATGTGATGTACTTACTGATTTTGTAATTTTTCTAAGTAAGCCAGTCTGCACTTTTTTCGGACCAACTTCAATTGACTCCGTCGCGCCCGCTTCAACTGCTCGTTCGACACACTCGACAAATCTAACTGGTGACGTAATTTGTTCAATTAAATTCTCTTTAATCGTTCTTTTATCAGTCTCAGCTTGAGCTGAAACGTTTTGAATGACTGGAATTTTTGCATCGTGAAACTCTATATCTTCTAAAAACTCTCCAAATTTCACTTTCGCATCTTCCATTAAATGTGAATGAAACGCCCCCGAAACTTTTAACGGGATTACACGTCTCGCACCTTTAGATTTTGCAACGTCTATAAATGCTTCAACTTTTGATGCATCTCCTGAAACGACGATTTGATCTCTAGTATTAATATTCGCTGGACTTACTTTTTCATTGTCGTCACTTAATTCTTTGCATAAGTCCTCTAAGTTTTGTCGGTCCATACCGATGACCGCTGCCATTTTACCAGCTTTTGTTTCACTCATTAATTGTCCGCGTTTAACAACTGCTTTTACTCCATCTTCTAACGATAAAACACCCGCATGTACAAGTGCTGGTAGTTCACCTAAACTATTCCCGAGTAAAAAGTCACCTTTAATATTTGTTGCTTTAAGGACTGCGAGTGAATGTGCAAATAATGCAGGTTGTGTATATTTAGTATCATTCAGTCGGTCATCACTCTCAGAAAACATAATTTCTTTTAAATCATAGTCGACAAGACTAAAAATTGTATCGAGTAACTCACGCGCGTCACTATTATTGTCATATAAGTCTTTTGCCATTTCGTTATACTGTGCACCTTGACCAGGAAATAGTATAAGTTTACTCATCTGTAGAAATGGCCTCCTTAATTTTTTCAATCGCGTCACTTTCTGCCATTGTAATCGCGTTTCGAATCGCGTTCTCAATTGCGAGCGCGTCACTAGAACCGTGTGCTTTTAAGACGTGACCATTTACACCAAGAAGCGGTGCACCACCAAATTGACGATAGTCCATAACATCTTTTAATTTACTTAAATCTTTTTTCACAGCTAAAGCAGATAGCTTATTAAAGAATGATGATAAAAAGATTTTTTTCACTTCACCGAGTATACTGCTTGCTGTACCTTCGATTGTTTTTAAAATTACGTTCCCAGTAAATCCATCTGTAACTCCAATGTCGTATTTACCAGTTAATACATCTCTTGTTTCAAAGAAACCACTATAGTTTAAGTTAGATTCTTTTAATAACTGATGTGTTTCTTTAGTGAGTGGTGTTCCTTTAATGTCTTCACTACCGTTATTAATTAAACCAATTTTAGGATTTTTACGTCCAATAATATTTTCCATATAAATCGATGCCATATGAGCAAACTGTAATAAGTGGTTTGGTTTATTTTCAGAGTTAGCGCCAAGGTCTAACATTAACATTCCTTTTTCGCTCGTTGTTGGAATCATTGACGCAAGTGCTGGACGTTCAATTCCTTTAATACGTCCAATAACGAATAGTCCTGCAGTAAGTAAAGCGCCTGTATTTCCGGCAGATACAAACGCATCCGCTTCACCGTCTTTTACAGCTTTAGCTGCACGGACGATTGACGAATCTTTTTTACGACGCACTGCACGTACCGGATCATCTTCACTCGTAATTACTTCAGTGACTTCAATAAACTCAACTCTATCGTGATTGTCTGTCCAGCTACCTGCAGTGCCGTATGCTTTTATTTTAAGATTATCGTACTTTTCTAAAGCAGATTTAATTCCTTCTACAACTACTTTTGGTGCATGATCTCCACCCATGAGATCGACTGCGATTGTTTTCATTACTTTTCACCTTCATTTTTAAAATGCATGACAAAATGTCCAAAAAATACTGTTTCATTATTTACAAATGATTCCACTAAAATAAGTGCTTCATTTTGCTTAATTTTTAATACTTTTGCTTGAGCGGTGACTCTATCACCAACTGATGCTGACTTTAAGTACTTCACATTTGCTTCTTTTGTCAGCACCATCTCTTTACCTAACACCGCAACGGCGAGTGAATTTGCCTGACCAAACAGGAAGTGTCCACGCATAATATCGTAGTTTTGGAATGCGTGTTCTTTTTCAACAATAAAAAAAGATGACGCTTCATTATTTACTTCGATATGTATAAGTTCTCCGATGACGTCTTGAAGCGGAATACTTTTAATTTCATCAGCATTCTTTTTCGCCACTTCTTTAATGCGTACTCTTAATTCAGGAATATTCATTTCAACTCGGTCGAGACGAATCGTTTGAATTGAGACGCTTAAAAGATTAGCGAGTGCTTCATCTGTTAAAAATGGATCTTCTTCTAGTTGACGTTTAATTTCTTCACGCCGTTCATCTTTTTTTAATTTAACCACGTAATCTCCCCATTTAGTAGTTGGTGCTAATTTTAGTATATAAAATCATGCGTGCCTTTTCAAATGTTTCAATAATTTTATATAAAAAAAGTGATTAGCAATTAGCTAATCACCTATTCTTCAACAATTTCTGCTTGTACAATGAGACGCTTTTCAAATAATAATGTATCTGGATTGTAATCCTCACAAGTAATAAGCGTCAGTATTTGAGGATCTCCTTCAGTTTGTTCTAGAATATCTACTCTGTCAGGAGTCACTTCAAATATGTCTGTAATTTCGTATTTAAGTGTTTTATCTCGTGTAATAAATTTTATTTCGTCTCCAACATCTGCTTTGTCAATATAGTTAAATCGAATTCCTGCGCCTTCAACTCTATGACCTGCGATTGGGATATTTTGCATATCTAAGTTGTCAGTCTCTTCTAACATACTTACACCGTTTCTAAGTTTATCTTCACTTAACGGTCCGTAAAATACGGGTTCAGAAATACCTGCACTTTCAATTTTTAAAATGCCGGCCATATCATCTTTAATTTTTACACCTTTTTTATCGCTCGGTTCAATACCTGTAATAAACTTCTCAAGCGAGTTTACTTTAACGTCATCATCTCCGTTTTCATATGCCTCGATCATACGGTCATTCACGATATCTGTGACGAATTCCCGAATATCTTGCCAAAAGAATAAGACGAGTGCTGTGATAATAAGTAAAACACCGAGTATTCTAGTAAAAGTTCGCATATGTTTACTCCTTGAATAATTCTATCGCTTCAGTTCGTGCGACTTCTAAAATTCTATAGTCTTCGACGAGATCTGCGACTTTAAACTCTGGTAAGCCGCTTTGTCTCACACCGAAAAAGTCGCCGGGTCCGCGCATTTCTAAGTCTCTTTCAGATAAGACGAAACCATCTGTCGTTTCAGTCATAATATTCATGCGCATTTCAGCTTGTTCTGTTTTACCTTCGCTGATAAGTATACAATAACTTTGTAAATCATTTCTACCGACTCGACCTCTTAATTGATGGAGTGTAGATAACCCGAAACGTTCTGCGTTAAAGATTGTCATTACAGTCGCATTTTTAACGTTAATACCAACCTCAATAACTGTTGTTGAAACAAGTATCGGTACTTCTAACGATTCGAATCGTTCCATTGCTTTGTTTTTCTCATCTGGTTTCATTCTACCGTGAACGAGTTCGACTTTACTTTCTCCAAAAGCTTCTTTAAACATCATGTAAACTTCTTCAGTCGTCATTAAATCTAGCGTTTCAGACTCTTCTATTAACGGTGCTACAACGTATATACTATGACCTTTATTGACTTCTTTACGGATAAATTCAATAACTTCATCAATTTGTTTTTCCTTTTTCCAAAACGTTTCAATCGGCAGTCGTCCTGCTGGCATCGTTTTAATTAGAGAAACATCCATATCACCAAATGCTGTAATAGACAGAGTTCTCGGAATTGGTGTTGCTGTCATATATAAAACGTTTCGACTCGCCGCTTTTTTATTAAGCTTCTCACGCTGATTGACACCGAACCGGTGTTGTTCGTCTGTAATTACGAGCCCTAAATCCTTAAAAATAACATCATCTTCAAATAACGCATGTGTACCAACGATTAGATCGATTTCTCCAGACATTAAGCGTTCTTTAATTTCACGCTTTTCTTTTGATGAAGTTGTACCTGTTAGTTTGCTGATTGTAAGTCTATCGTCAAAAGACTCAACTAAACTTTCGTAGTGCTGATTTGCAAGTACTTCAGTTGGCACCATAATCGCACTTTGTTTCCCAGCTGTTTTTAGTGCATATACTGAAATTCCAGCGACAATTGTTTTACCGCTTCCGACGTCTCCTTGAAGCAATCGATTCATTGGATACTCGGTAAGTAAGTCTTTACAAATTTCGTTGACACTTCGCTTTTGGTCTTTCGTTAACTCAAACGGTAGTGTCGCAATAAATTCTTTTAATTGTTCGATGTCGTAATGAATAATAGACGATTCATCTTTGACTCTTTCTGATTTACGCTTTTCAATGATTTTTACTTGGAACATAAATAATTCATAAAATTTCATCGTACGTCGTGCTTGACGTAAATCATCCATATTATCTGGAAAGTGTAACAAATAAAGCGTTTGTTTGATTGGCATCAACTTATACTTTTTAATTAAATAGTCTGGTAAATCTTGGTTAAAGACTTGTGTTCGAAACACTTCTTTTACGATGTTACTAAACGTCTTATTGTTCATGACCTTGTTTAATGCATAACGCATATCTACAGAATCACCGTGTGAAGTTATAATACTTCGCCCAGACATTTCAAGTTTTGCACGGTTAAACTTACCATGAACTTTAATCATCTCACCGACTTCAATTTTCTTTTTCAAATACGCTTGGTTAAAAAATGTCACTTTAAAATAGACGTTATTTGCTTCCATAAAGAAACTCATACGGTTTAACCCTTTACGTAAATACGTCACTGTTGGTTCTGTTTTTACAACACCAAGTGCGGTAATCGTTTCTTCTAATTTTACTAAATTAACATCCGTTGGATTTTGATCGAGATAAGAGTTAGGCAGATGAAATACAACATCATTGACTGTGTGAATCCCTATACTTTTTAGCTTTTCTTCAGTTTTTTTGCCGACACCTTTTAATGTTTCAACGCCGACCGATGGTGTAATGACTTCATATAATTCTGTCATTTAACTATCCAAATAACTCTTCTTTAATTCGTTCACCTGTCGGAGTTGCAGCAAGCCCTCCACGGCCAGTTTCACGTAGCTGTGACGGCATTGTTAAACCGATTTTAAACATCGCTTCAACAACTTCATCTGCAGGGATTCTAGATTTAATACCAGCAAGCGCCATATCTGCTGCTGTTAATGCGTTTGACGCACCCGCTGCATTACGTTTTACGCACGGCACTTCAACAAGACCAGCAACTGGATCACACACTAGGCCGAGCATATTTTTAAGAGCAATTGAAAAAGCATGTGCACACATTTCAGGGCTACCTCCAGCCATTTCAGTCACTGCAGCTGCTGCCATTGCAGATGCACTCCCAACTTCTGCTTGGCATCCACCAGCTGCACCAGAAATACTCGCGTTATTCGCAACGACCATTCCAAAAGCACCCGCTGTAAATAAAAATTTAACCATATCTTCATGCGTAAACTCCGGATGACTTTCTTTCATTGCAAATAATACACCAGGTACAACACCTGCTGAACCTGCTGTTGGTGTCGCACATATTTGACCCATTGCAGCATTTACTTCGTTCGTCGATACTGCGTAACAAATCGCATGCAGTGTTAAATCTCCACTTAACCCTCGGCCAGATTCTATGTAACGCTTCATTTTGAAAGCATCTCCACCGGTTAACCCAGTTGTACTTTCGACACCTTCAACACCTTCTTTTACTGCTGATTCCATCGTACTTAAGTTTCGTTCCATTTTCTGCCATACTTTTTCATAAGTAAGTCCTGACGTGTTTACTTCTTGCTCGATCATAATATCCGCGACAGACTTCCCTTGAGACTCTGCTTTAGATATTAACTGGTTAATGCTACTAAATTCGTTCATATCTATCACGCATCTTCCTCTTTTAGTTCTATCACCCGTTCGACACCTTCAACCGCTTCGATTGCTTGAACAGTTTTTTCATCACATTTACCATCGATTTCAATCGTCATGAGAGCTGTCTCACCAACTTCTTTACGAGAAACATTCATCGTTCCGATGTTTAACTCAGCATCTTTTAAAATACTTGTCACGTTCGCAATTGTACCGAAACTATCTTTATGAAAGACGAGTAGTGAATGTAAATTTCCAGATAAAGAAATCGGATAATCATTAATAGAAACGACTTGAATCATACCACCACCGATAGAAATCGCTTCAACGATTAACTCTTCATCGCCACTATATAAGTGAAGTGATGCAGTATTTGGATGGCTTCTTTCTTCTGCCATTTCAATAATTTTGACACGCATATTTCTATTTTCAGCTTCTTCGTATGCGTACTTAATTTTAGGATTATCTGTAGAAAAGCCAAGTAATCCACCAATTAATGCAACATCTGTCGCGTGACCTTTATACGTGTCTTTAAATGATCCATATAAATAGATATCGACTTTTTCTGGTTGCTTTTTAAATAGATTGCGCGCCGTCTGTCCAATTTTAACAGACCCTGCAGTATGTGAACTCGATGGACCAACCATTACTGGTCCAATAATATCAAACACACTATTATATTTCATAAATTCACCTCATCATATAAAAGCCACATCGATGAATACCGATGTGGCTTTAAATTACTCTACAGAAATTAAATAACTATATACTGGTTGTTTACCATCGTGAATTTCAAATTCAACGTCATGAGAATCTTCAAATTTCTCTACTAGTTCATCAACGAGTGAATCTTCACTACCTTCACCAGTGAAGATTGTCACGATTTCTGACTCGTCATCAATCATCGTTTCAAGTAACTCATTTAACGTTACTTTAACGTCTTTATTTGACGTAACAATCTTCCCGTCAACAATACCCATATGTTCATCTTTTTTAATTTCGACGTCATCAATTTTAGTATCTCTAACTGCGTAAGTCACTTGACCTGTTTGTACATGTTCGATTGCTTCCACCATTGATGCTTTATTTTCTTTTAATGAAGCTTCTGGATTAAATGAGAACATCGCAGATACACATTCAGGAATAGAACGCGTAGGAATAACCGCAGAATTGACGTCTATTATTTCTGACGCTTGTTCAGCTGCCATAATAATGTTTTTGTTGTTTGGCATGATAATAACTTCTTCAACATTTTCATCTTTAATAATATTTACGATATCTTCAGTTGAAGGGTTCATCGTCTGTCCACCGCTAATTAAGTGCGTTACACCGATACTCTTTAATAGATTATCGATACCTTCACCACTTGAAACAGCGATAATTGCTGTTTTAATCGCTTCTTTTTTATTGTTTTCTCCGCGCTTAGCTTCTAAAGCTCTAAACTGTTCACGCATGTTTTCAATTTTTGTTTTAATAATTTCACCGTACTCCGCACCATAAGTTAATGCTTCACCTGGGCGATTAGTATGTACGTGAACTTTTACGATCTCGTCGTCGTTAATGACGAGTAAAGAATCACCGAACTTATCCATATCATTTCTAAATTCGTCTTCGTCAAATTTCTTTTTATCGTCACCAAAGCGCACCATAAATTCTGTACAGAATCCAAATTCAATATCATCAACCGTCATGAACTCATCGAATTCATGAACGTCATTTACGAACTCATCAGTATTTACTGAGTCAGTTTTTTCTACTGAATCAGTTTCTTCGACTTCTTCACCTTTAAGTGCTTTTAGGAAACCTTCATAAACGTAAACGAGTCCTTGACCACCAGAGTCGACAACACCAACTTCTTTTAGTACAGGTAATAAGTCTGGTGTACGTTTTAGTGAAGCTTTCGCTTCTTCTAATACTGCTTCCATAATTTTAACAATATTTGTTTCTTCTTTAGAAACTTCTGTTGCTTTATCTGCTGAGTCTTTAGCGACTGTTAAAATTGTACCTTCAACTGGCTTCATGACAGCTTTGTAAGCTGTTTTTACCCCAGCTTGAAACGCGTCACTAAACGAAGCGTGATCGATAGTCTCAAGTGCTTCTACTTGTTTAGAGAACCCTCTAAATAACTGTGAGAGAATAACACCTGAGTTACCTCTAGCTCCCATTAGTAAACCTTTAGAGAAATGTTTACCAACTTCACCAACGTGATTACTACTTAAATTTTCAACTTCCGAAGCACCTGAAACAATTGACAACTTCATATTTGTTCCTGTGTCTCCATCTGGTACTGGGAAGACATTCAGTGAATCAACATAATCCGCGTGCTTTTTTAAATTGTTCGCACCATTTAAAATCATTTTGCGAAACTGTTGTCCATCTATTTTATTCATTTCCAAAAATCCTCCCTAACTACTCATCCGAATCAATGATTCTAACACCTTGAACGTGGATGTTTACAGAATCAATTTTAAGTCCTAATGTTTTTTCTAGCGTATACTTCACCGTTGATTGTACGTTTGATGCAACTTCTGAAATTTTAACTCCGTACAGAACGATAATATACAAATCAATTTTTAAACTGTCATTTTCATTTTCTACTACTACACCGCGTGCATAGTTTTCTTTACCTAATAACTCAGCAAATCCATCGCGGAATGTTTTTGAAGCCATTCCAACGACACCGTAACTTTCACTTACAACGCCACCAGCGATATTTGCGATAACGTCTGTTGAAACTTCGATTGTACCAAGCTCATTATTAATTTTTAGTGACATAAACTCACTCCTAATCATCATTTTATTATAGATGTAAAGTACTCCGTTTGACAAGTCCTTCTATAAACTGCATGATTATATAGAATGACATAATATTTCTTATTGTGTTTTAAACTATATTCATGTATTATATTATAGTATTCGACAATAAGAATTATCAATTAAAAACTAAATGAAGGAGTGGGACGAATGGCTAAAGTATGTTACGTTACAGGTCGCCGTGCTAGATCAGGTAACAACCGTTCTCACGCACTAAATGCTAATAAAAGAACTTTTGGTGCTAACTTACACAAAGTAAGAATCATGGTAGATGGAAAACCTAAACGTGTTTGGGTTTCAGCACGTGCTTTAAAATCTGGAAAAGTACAACGTGTATAATTAAAATAAAAAAAAGAGATTTGTGCGATAGATTCGTACAAATCTCTTTTTTTATGTGTACACATGCTCGTTTATCGGTTCGGATGTATGATTTTGGTCGGAGTAGGCTTTTTGTCTTGTAAAGGAGTTGGAATGTCATTCGTGTTTTTGATTTAATTTAACGCAAAATGAGTTTGCGTTAAAGAGAGTGGCGTTAGTTTGACGCAAATCGCTGAATCGTCAACGTAACGAGATGGTCGTTTACGCAAATCGAAGTTATGTTAAATTAATTCAATTCTTTTCACGCAAAGCCCTTTTGCGTCAACATACATTCTCTCTCTTTAACAAAAAAGTCCTCCGCATTTATATTTATAAGATAAAATTCTTGAAACAAGGATTGTTTAGTCCTACTGTAAATATAATCGTCTTATTTGATGTAAATTAATGAGTCATTTTGGACTTTCGTTAACGTAAAAGCCGTTAGCGTTAACAGATGGTCCATTAATTTAACGCAAATCTTTTAATTGTACACGTAATGGTTTCATCGTTTACGTAAATCCAAATTGCATTAACGTAATTTTAAACTGTTGACGTAAAAACGATTTGCATCAACACACATTCTCACTCGTTAACAAAAACGCCTCTATTCTCAATTCCAACAAGATAAAAAGCACTACAAACATAAAAAAGATGAACTCTATAAAAGAGTTCATCTTTTTTAAAATAAACTTATAATATACACGGCAATCATCGCAACAAATATTGCTGGAATCATATTACCAACACGTGTTTTTGTGACGTTCATCATATTTAAGCCGATCGCAAATATGATAACTCCTCCTGTTGCACTTACTTGTTTTGTCATCGTACTTAATACCGACTCTGGTATAAATTGTGCAAATCCTTTGGCACCTAACGTAATTAATGCTTCATATAAAAATGCTGGAATTCCAGAGATGATTACTCCTAGACCATAAGTCGTTGTCATAACTAGCGCAATGAAGAAGTCCATAAAAGACTTTGTGTAAAATACTGTATTATCTCCGCGCATACCCGCATCTAAACCACCGACAATCCCCATCGCTCCGATGATAAAGATCATCGATCCAGATACGAGACCTTGAGAGATATTACCTGCATTTTTATCGCCGAGTTTAAATTCTAACCAGTGTCCAACTCCGTTTAATCGACCTTCTAAGTCTAGTATTTCACCGATTACGACACCGATAATTAAGCTAAGTAAAGTGATAATCACATCTGTAGAAGCGGATATCATTTGTATACCAAGCCCAATTACTACTAGACCTTGTGCTTTAAGTATAGAGTCTTTCATATGTTCTGGTATAAATGTAAAAATTAACCCGAGTGAACCACCGATAATTATTGCTAAACCATTGACGAATGGTCCAAGTAATAACATACTCTTATCCCCTACCTTTATCGTTTGAGTAAATCGCGATGACGGGTTGATTTGTTTCAACCGTCGCAGTTTGGTCTATAAATTCATTGGACACTGTTAGAGTACTTCCAATAGATATTTCAACTTCTCCGTCGTATTTAAATCCGTCTAAAGTTAACGTTGTACCGTTAAAAAACGGTATGAATGACACATATTTATAGCCGATATTTTTTAATTCTTTTTTGCCCATTACTTTAAATATGACGTTCAACTTATCAATTAACCGAATATCAACATTTTTAAACTTTTCGTTTAATAGAAGTTGGATATTCATTAATTCGTGGTCGATCCGGTCGCCTAATGCACCGTACACATCAATTTCAGTGTAACCTTTATCGACTAAATCAAATAATGCTAAATGACTATCGGTATAGTCTTTTTCACTATTTACTGCATTAATTTTTAATTGCGATTCAATAAATTCACGTTCTTCATCGCTTACTGAGTCGTAGTCGCCGTACGTAAATTTCGGGATAATCCCTTTTTTCAATAATCTATATACCCCTCTATCAACACCAGCATAGTTATTCGTATCATTAATAAAGTCAACGTCTCTCATCACGACGTTTATTTTCATAGTTCACCTTTAAGGTCTTTAATTGTTTCTCTTAAGTCATCTGCTTTAAATAAGTAAGATCCACTGACTAAAAGATCTGCACCTGCATCACGACAAACTTTTGCAGTTTCGTCATTAATACCTCCGTCTACTTCAATTAAGTAATCGTAGTTTTCTCTTGTACGAATTGAATCCAGTTCCGCGATTTTTTTCACACCTGACTCGATAAATGACTGTCCACCAAATCCTGGATTTACTGTCATCACAAGTACGAAGTCAACGATGTCTAATACGTACTCGATATCTTTAACTGGTGTTTGTGGGTTTAACACAATTCCAGCTTTCATATTATTATCTTTAATATGCGTAATTAAACGGTGCGCATGAGGTGTTGCTTCAATATGAAACGATAAATACTCGACGCCCATATCACGAAATTCTCGAACGAACTGATCTGGGTCTTCAGTCATTAAATGAACATCAAGAGGGATATTCGTTTTTTTACTAATTGCTTCACATACTGGAATACCGTAGGAAATATTTGGTACAAACTGACCATCCATAATATCTAAATGAAAGATGTCTACACCCGCTTCTTCCATTCTCGTCATTTCACTTTCTAAATTTAAAAAATCACTCGCTAATAATGATGGTAATACTTTAACCATTAATATCTCTCCTTATAATTACTAATCTCTTCATAAATTTCTACATAGCTGTTATAGCGACTCTCTTTAATGTCACCGTTATTGACTGCTTCTTTTACTGCACATTTCGGCTCGTTAATATGTACGCATCCTCTAAATTTACAGTTGTCAATATAGTCATTAAACTCCTTAAAATAAAATCTTAAGTCTTCTTTTTCAATATGTGTAAAATCAATTGTTGAAAATCCCGGTGTATCTGCGATTTCACCGCCATTTTTATCGATAAGTTCAACGTGACGCGTCGTATGTTTACCGCGGTTTAACTTATCACTAATTTCATTTGTCTCTAAGTTTAACTCTGGAAGAAGTGTATTTAATAGCGTACTTTTACCGACACCTGTTTGACCAGCAAGTACTAATAACTTATTTGGAAAAATATCTTTTAACGATTCATTGACTGTGTCTTTTTCAGTAAAAAAGATATCGTACATATTATAAGTTTCTTTTATTTTATCTTGGAGTGCTTCGTCGCTATTTAAGTCGATTTTAGTAATAATTAATACGGGATCTATACCGTGAGATTCACTATAGGCAATGAAGCGGTCCATTAAATAAAAACTAAAATTTGGATTTTTAATGCTCATTGTTATAAGTAACTGATCGACATTTGCGACTTGTGGTCGGACTAAGCTGTTTTTTCTATCATGGATATGAGTAATTGTACCTTCTTTTAAATTATCTGATTCAAAATCCACGATATCACCGACTAAAGGACTGAGTTTACGTTTACGAAAAATTCCTCTCGCACGTGTTTGGTACACGTCATCTCCATTTTTTACATAATAAAATCCGGCAAGTGCTTTTACAATTTTACCTGTCTGCATAATTCCTCCTAGAAATTCTTTCTAATTAAATTATATCAAACGTATTTCTATAAGAAAGATAAAAAAATCCCTCTAAACTTTCGTCTAGAGGGAAAACTTATATTAAGAACGGTCTACTTTTTCTCTTACGTTATTAATAACCATACCACTGTTGATGTAACCAGGGATACTGTTTAGATTAATTGTTAAATCTTGTTCTGGTACGTCCCAAGTGATTTCATTTGCGAAGTATTTCATCGTTTCTTCCATGATGATTACTGTAATCCATTCACCTGCACAGCGGTGGTTTGTCCAGTAGTCTCCGCCACCTTGAGGGATCATGTCAAACGGTGAACCATCCCAGTCGATAAAACGTTCAGGAATGAATTCGTTTGGCTTATCCCATAAATCTTCACTGTGAAGTGTACCGTATACGTCAATTACGAGACGTTGGTCTTTAGGGATAGTTACACCTTTATGTTCAACTTCTACTTTCGTTTTACCAGGTAAGAATGGTACGAATGGGTAATATCTTCTTACTTCTTGAGCGAACATATAAGGATAATCTTCAACTGTACTCATTTTACGGAATGCTTCTGGATGCTCGTGTAACGCAAGTACTCCATATGATACGAAGCGGTTAATTGCGATTAATGGACGGAATGTGTTCATTAAGTCAATTCCCGCAAGTCTAGAGTCCATGTGGTTACCTTCATAATCTCTCCAGTGTGCAAATTCGTAAAGTGGTGTTCCTTTCGGAGGATTAATTTCACCTTTACGTGTTTGAATAATTTGCTCTTCTAGCCAGTCTTCGACACGTTTACGTGCATCTTTTGATGCTTTGTAACCTTTAAACGCGTTACCAAGACCTTTGAATGAGTCGATCATGATATCCATGTCTTCTGCGATTCTTTCAATTTCTTCTTCTGGTGCAGTTACTCCTGCCCAGCGCATACCAATACGTGTTAATAGAACAACTGATTCGTGGTAGACGTTTACGTCTCCCATTTGTTCCATACGTGCAGTATTCGCTTTCCAGTAGTTACGTGTTAATTCACGTACATATTGTAAGTTACCTTCAGTCATTAATGACATGAATAATGCTTTTCTGTCGATGTGCTGTTTACCAGTTGTTGTATGGATTGCACCTTTACCAAATAAAGTGTTTACAACACGTCTAGGTAATCCACCTTCACGTTCGATTTTATCGTTATCGTAGAAAAGTTCAGCACCTTCTTTACCATTTAAAACAACGTAACTTTTACCACCAAGTGCGCGTGTTTCAAACACTTCCGCATTTAAACGTTCTCTTTGATTTGTCGTATAAAGGTATCCTTGACCAAATACTTTTAAAGTATTGTCTAGACCTTTATGTCTTTTAATTTTTGCCATAAATTTCCATCCTCCAAATTGAAGTCTTAGTTTCATTATAAATAAGATTTTTTGTAAACGCCAATATTTCACGAAAATAATTTATTCATTTTTTATTGACTCTTCGAATACCTTATTCCCATCTACTTCGATTTTATAACGTCCAGTTTTACCTTCATCAAGTACAAGGTTAATTGTATACGGTGTATCTTCATTAATCTCAAATGAATCTTCAACATCATCTATACTACGTGTCTTGTCATCAATATACACTGTGACTTTTTTCGGTTTAGATTTTTTCTTCTTATCTTTTTTATCTTTTGAAACGGAATCATTAGAATCAGAATCTTTAGAATCGCTATCCTTGGAATCATCATCACCATATGGAATTGTGACATTATGCTGAAACTCTTTTGCTTCTTTAGGGGCTTTACCTTTAGATACTGTTAAATTAATTGGTGAGCCTGGTAAAAATGCACCGTAACTTGGATCTTGTCCAACGACGATACCTTTATCGTAATCATCACTATATATTTCGTTAACGATATTAATGACGAATCCTTGACTTTCAAGTGTTGCTTTTGCGTTTTCAAAACTGTTACCGATAAAATTCTCAATTTCAATTGGCTCTTGTCCGAGTGATACTGTTAACGTAATACTCTCTTCTTTTGGAATGATTTTAGTACCTGGTTTAATTGATTGTTCGATGACATCACCCTTGTCGACATCGTCAGAATACTCTTCTTCAATATTGACAGATTTAAATTCTAAACTGTCTAGCTTTTCTTTTACAGAGTCGACAGATTTATTTGTAAAGTCTTCCATTTCGTACGGCTCTTCTCCGTCAGAAACATTTAAATCAATCGTGTCGCCTTCTTGTAAAATTTTACCAGATTTTGGATTTGTATTAATGACGTGGTTTGTTTCAATCGAATCATTATATTCTCTCGACACTTCTCCAATGTTCAATCCAGATTCTTCTAACGTTTCTTTTGCTTCATTTAAACTCATACCTTTGACGTCAATCACTTCAACTTCTTTAGGTGTAGATTTTATAAATAAAGCTGCTGCTGCAGTACCACCAATTAAAAGAAGTAGTAATAAAACTAGCCAAGGCCATTTTCGTCTTTTCTTTTTCTCTTCCTTTTCTTCAACAGGTGGTGTGGGTTGTGGTTCTTTTTTCATAGGATCTTTTTTCACTGGTGGTGGTACGATTGGCACCGTTTGTTCAGCCGCTTTTTCTTTTTTCTCATTCGTTTCATAAGCGGTTGTCATATTTCGGTAATTAAGTAAGTCACTTATTACTTCTCCAGCATCACTATATCGATCGTTAGGATCTTTTTCTGTACATTTATAAACGATGTTTTTTAATCCAACCGGTACATCTTCACGAACGTCATCGATATTAGGCATTGGTGACTGAATATGCTGTAATGCAACTGATACTTGAGTTTCTGCTTGAAATGGTAGTTCTCCAGTTATCATTTCATAAAGCATAATCCCAAAACTGTAAATATCCGCACGTTCGTCAGCGATTTTACCTTTTGCTTGTTCGGGTGAAATATATTGAACAGACCCCATGACTTGGTTTGTTTCAGTGAGTCTCGTTTCAGATAAAGCTTTCGCAATTCCGAAGTCTGTAATCTCTAGCTGGCCATTTTCATCGATTAAAATGTTTTGAGGTTTAATATCTCTATGAATAATTCCTCGATTATGTGCGTGTTCAATTCCGCGTAGCGTCATTAAAGATAACTCAACAATTTTATCGAATGGTAATGGTTTGTTTTGATCGATATAAACTTTTAAATTTGGTCCGTTAATATATTCAGTGACGAGAACATGATATTCACTTGTGTCGTCTACGTCTAACACTGTCACAATATTTGGATGATTCAAACGTGTCGTATTTTGAACTTCTCGTTGAAATCGTTCCATCATTTTTTCTTTATTGTATGGATCAGATTTAATAAGCTTTACAACGACTTCTCGGTCTAAAATAATATCATCGGCTAAATAGACAGAACTCATCCCGCCACCGAGATATTTTTTAAGGCGGTAGCGTTCTGAAATAATATGTCCTTCCATTTATACCTCACCCGCCTTCAAATCGATGACGAGTGCACTAATATTATCTTTAGATTCTAGTTCCTCTGCACGTTTAACGACTGCTTCTGCTTTATTGTCAGACTCAAAAACGATTGTTTTAATAGATTCATCGTCTAACACATCCGTCACACCATCACTCGTCAGTAAAATGTAGTTATATAAATGATTTTTTAAACGAAACACATCAGGTTGAATGAGTCGATTGGTGCCTAATGCTTTTGTCACAATGTTTTTTTGCGGATGTGTTTTTGCTTCATCTTTTGTTATTTCACCCGATTCAACGAGCATATTTACAAACGTATGATCGTTAGTAATCTGTCTAATCTCATAACGTTTTAAACCGTATGCTCTAGAGTCTCCAATGTTAAAGATAAAAATCATTTCATCGAAAAAGGCAGCTAAAACAAGTGTTGTTCCCATATTTTTTTCGCTTGTATTTTGACTTGAATAGTCGTACAATTCGCGGTTTGTTTGGATAATTAGATCTCTTACGAACTTTTCACCATCTTCAGGTTTAAAGTAGTTTGTCGGTTCGAACTTTTCTTTAATTTTAGTTGCTACAAATTGTGAAGCGACTTCACCTTGTTCGTGTCCACCCATACCATCTGCGATTAAAGCAATTGTTTGGTCGGTATTATTTTTGATAATGCTAACGGTATCTTCGTTAATTCCTCTAAAATTACCACAAATACTTTTTTCGTAAAAATTCATAACTTTCCTCCCTTATAGCTTCTTAAATTTCGCAATAAAGAAACCATCGGTATTAAATTCATGTGGGAGAATTTGACGATGATTTCCTTTAAATTTAAAATGAGGAATTTCAAATTCGCCAAACTCTATATCATCTGATTGTTTTTTAAACGTATACGCAACATTTTCGTTTTCCATTTGATGAATTGTACATGTTGAATATACGAGTATCCCACCAGGCTTTAAAAACTCTTTAACATGATGAAGTATCGATAGCTGAATATCTACAAGTGAATCGATATCTTCCTTTTTTAAATTATATTTAATTTCTGGTTTACGTTTAACAACTCCAAGCCCTGAGCATGGTGCGTCTACGATTATTTTATCGTAAATTTTGTCATAGGAATCTGTTGTTGCATCTTTTAATAATATATTTAAGTTTGTGTGTTTGAGTCGTTTAGATTCGTTATCGATTAATGTCAATTTGTGCTCGAATATGTCAGAAAAATCAACGTGTCCGTCCATATTTTCTAACGCGTGGAATCCTTTACCACCCGGCGCACTACACGCATCTAATATTAACTCATTACCGGACGGGTCAAGTGCGTAGTTCACACACATTGAACTTGCGTCTTGTATACCGAATAAGCCCTCACGGTAAAGGTTAGAATCTGTGATTCCGCCACCTTTAACGATAATTGCATTTTCGTGAATATCTGATTTTAGAGCGGTGATTCCTTCTCTACTAAATTTTTCAAGTAACTCATCTCTTGAGGTAAGTTTTCTATTCACCCTAACATACATATTTGGACGTTTTAATAATTCATTTAATATATTTTCAACTTCATGAATTGAATAGTGACGCATTAAATGATCGACAATCCAAAGTGGCATTGAATACTGAATTGACAGTCGTTTTTTATCGTTTTTAATGTCAGAAATTTTTTGTTTCTCTTCTCTTAAGTAACTTCTTAAAATTGCGTTGATTTTATTACCATCTTGTTTACCACCGCCTTCTTTAGCAATCTCAACCGCTTCATTGATGACTGCATAGGACGGAATTTTATCTAAAAATTCAAGCTGATAAATACTAACGATGAGTAAATGACGTTGCCAGCGTTTTAACTTCGTCTTTATAAATGGACGAAGGTAGTATTCTAGCGTTAGTTTTCGTGAAATTGAACCGTAGACGATTTCAGTAAAGAGCGCACGGTCTTCACTTGAAAACTGACTGTCATTAATTATTTTGTTTATGACTAAATTTGAATATCCACCATCGTCAATAACTGCTGTGTAAGCATCGAGTGCTTTTTTTCTAACTGTCATTATCTACACCAAAGACTTGACCAATTAGTGACTGATTGTTTTCAATAAACTGAAATGCTGGCATTCTTTTACGTCCGGACGGTTGAACTTCTAGAATTTCTACATCGTAATCGTTTGTTGAAACGATAAAACCACCTTTTGTATCTTTTAGAATTGTTCCAGGCGTTTCTTTAGATTTACTCTTTAAAATTTTAGATAAATATAATTTTAGACGCTGGCCGTTAATTGTTGTGTAACTTCCTGGGAACGGATTTAATCCACGAATATGGTTAAATATCTCTCTTGCTGAACGGTTAAATTCAACGTATTCATCATCTTTTTCAATATTTGGACTGAATGTAGCGTCCGCATCGTTTTGTGGTGTACGGCTATTTTCTTTATTTAAAATAGCAGGTAATTCTTTAATTAAAATTTTCGTTCCGAGTTCACTTAAACGGTCGTGCAGTGTTCCGACTGTATCACTCTCTAAAATATCCGTTTTCACTGAAGCGATAATGTCTCCAGCATCTAACTCTTTAGCCATGTACATGAGTGTGACCCCTGTTTCTTTATCACCCTCTAGAATTGAGCGGTGAATCGGTGCACCGCCGCGATGTTTTGGTAGAAGTGATGCATGCACGTTGACACACCCAAGTTCAGGAATATTTAAAACATCTTCACTTAAAAGCTGGCCATATGCTGCAGTGATAATGATGTCTGGATTGTATGATTTAATTTTTTCAACGGACTCTGGATGACTAATTTTTTCAGGTTGATATAGATCAATCCCTAAATCAGCTGCTTTTTTCGCGACAGCTGGTGGAGTTAACTTACGTTTACGACCGACTGGGCGGTCAGGTTGAGAAACGACTAAGTCTACGTTAAATTGTTCATGTAATTTTTCTAATATTGGTACTGAAAAATCTGGAGTACCCATAAATATAATATTCGTCATGCTTTCACCTACATAATATATTCTGGATCGACGTCTATACGTAATGCTGTTTTTGTTTTTTGATAATTAATACTATATTTTGTATCGAGTTTGTGAAGTACGTCAAAAAGTTCTGGTTCACTTTTATATTTTAATATAATTTGAAATCGATATTTGTTTTGAATCCGTTCAATTGGTGACGGACTTGGCCCGATAATAATTGAACTTTTAGAGACGTGATTTTGAATTTCTTTGTGAACGTCACTCGACGCTTTTATAACGTCTTCGATATTTTCACTTGAAACTGTAAATAATATGTGAAAATAGTACGGGCTATAACGTGCGAGTTTTCTAAATTCCATCTCTCTTAAAAAGAACTCTCGGTAGTTATTATTTTTTGCGAGTTGAATCGCGTAATGATCTTCGTTATATGTCTGATATACAACTTCACCTTTAATATCACCACGACCTGCGCGTCCTGATACTTGTGTTAACAGTTGAAACGTTCGTTCATTTGCCCTATAGTCCGGTAAGTTTAATATTGTATCAGCGTTTAACACACCAACGAGCGTGACGTTTTTAAAGTCTAAGCCTTTAGCAATCATCTGTGTTCCAAGTAAGATCGGGACAGATTCTTCTTCAAACTGTTTTAATAGTTTTTCATGTGCGCCTTTTTGTCTCGTCGTGTCAATATCCATTCTAACAATATCGACATTATATGTGTCCCTTAACACTTCTTCTATTTTCTGAGTGCCTGTACCTCTTAAACTTAAATCATGTTCACCACATACACCACATGCATGAGGCATTGGCTCTTCATACGCACAGTAGTGACACATGAGTGAGGCGTTAGACTTATGATACGTTAAACTAATATCACAGTTTGGGCACATCGGGACGTGTCCACAGTTTTGACAGACTAAAAAGTTCGCATATCCTCTTCGGTTTAATAAAAGAATCATTTGTTCATCTTTTTCAATACGATCACGTATTTTCATGTCGAGATTTCTTGAAATAATCGACGTATTCCCTGCTTCACGTTCTTTAGACATACTCACAATCTCTGGAGTTGGGAGTGTTTGATTTGTCGGACGTTTCGTTAACTCTAAACGTTTATAAACGTTTACTTCACTTCTCGCGTATGATTCTAAACTTGGTGTTGCGGACCCTAATATTAACGGACAATTAAAGTATTCCGCACGCCACTTCGCAACTTCTCTTGCGTGATAATAAGGTCTTTCGTTTTGTTTATATGTCGACTCATGTTCTTCATCGATAATAATACATCCAATATTATCAAACGGTGCGAATACGTTACTTCTTGCACCGATTGAAATTCTCGCACGACCTTCACGAATTTTTCGCCACTCATCGTACCGTTCCCCGTGACTTAACATCGAATGCATAACTGCAACATCATCACCAAATCTTGATTTAAAACGGTTGACCATTTGTGGGGTGAGTGCAATTTCAGGTACCATCATAATCGCATTTTCACCGCGATTTAGCACTTCTTCAATCACTTGAAGATAAACTTCAGTTTTACCACTACCTGTAATTCCATGCAGTAAAAACGTTTCGTGCGTGTTATTTTGAATCGACTGATTGATTGCTTTAAATGCACGAGCTTGTTCGTCAGTCAGTACTTTCTTTTTATCTTCATAAAATACGCGGCCTTCAAATGGATCACGTTCGACTAATATATCGATTTTTTTACAGAAACCTTTGTCTACGAGTGCATTGATAATGCCGATAGAGTATCCTTCTTCTTCGATAGATTCGTACGTCATCGGACCTTTATTTTCAACGAGTTCAAGAAGTTCGATCTGTTTTACTGCACGACTAGATGGTCTCGCATCTAAATAATTTGACTCAATACCCCGACGTGTTTTCATTTTTGTATGCTGCTCAAATTCTTTTTCTTCGTATATATCTTTACTATTAATAAACGGAATGAGTAACTTTAAATCATCCATCGTTAAATTTTTAACATTTATTTTATCGTTATGAAACTGTTTAAACTGATTCACTGCTTCAAGTGATGCTTCGTTTGACAGTTTTAACACGGATTTTGATTTCATTTTTAACGCTGCTGGAAGTATCGCTTCAATAACTTTAATATGTCTCTCAACGTAATAATCCGCGAGTTTTTTACTTAATTCAATCAGTTCTTTTGTTAAGACGGGCTCGATATCCATAACTTTTTGGATTTCTTTAATTTTTGATGGATCTAAATCTGTATGTTGACTGACTTCAATGACAAACCCTTGAATCATCCGTGGACCAAAAGATACAAATACTCTAGAACCTGGTTGAATTTTATCTTTTAAATGATCTGGGATTTTATACGTGTACAGTCGGTCGACATTTTTACTGGAAATTTGAACGATGACTGATGCGTACATTATTCGTCCACTCGCTTTTTAATTTCGTCGATAATTGAATGTGCGATGTCTATTTTTGTACCGTAATTTAACTTTGTGTGTTCACCATTTTTATAATACATCGTAATTTCGTTATAGTCGCTATTCATACCGATTGCTTTGTTTGAAACGTCATTTAAACAAATTGCATCGATATTTTTCTTTTTTAACTTTTTTAGAGCATTTTCTTCGACATTGTCTGTTTCTGCAGCAAATCCTACGACGTACATATTGTCAGTATTATGACCGACATATTTTAAAATATCTGTCGTTTCTTTTAACTCGATAATGTCTAATTGATCAGTATCTTTTTTAAGCTTTTTATCTGCAACAGTTTTTGGCGTATAATCTGAAACTGCTGCAGAAAACACACCGATGTCATTGTTTAAATTATTTTTAACTGCTTCAAACATTTCTTCAGTCGATTCAACATTTAAAACATTTACACTGCTTGGTACGTCTAAATTCACCGGTCCACTAATTAAAGTGACATCTGCACCTCGCTCACTAAACGCTTCAGCGAGTGCATATCCCATTTTTCCACTTGAATAATTTGTTAAATAACGAACGCTATCAATTCTTTCTTGTGTCGGACCAGCAGTTATTAATACACGCTTTCCTTTTAAGTCTTGATTCAGTGATAAAATACGGTTCATTTCTTCAATGACTGTTTCTAACTTCGCAAGTCGACCATCTGCGTTATACCCGCACGCTAAAAATCCAGTTTCACTATCTACAAAGTGATACCCATCTTTTTTTAACGTATCGATGTTACGCTGCGTCGCTTTTTTATGCAGCATATTGACATTCATTGCAGGCATAATCATGACTGGCTTTTTGTTCGCGGCAAGGACGTTTGTTAACATGTTGTCGTAAATGCCATTTGCAAGCTTTCCAATCGTATTTGCGGTTGCGGGTAAAATTAAAATAATATCTGCCCACTCACCGAGTTTAATGTGTGATATTTCAGCAGGATTTTCTTCTTTAAACGTATCGACATATACGTGATTTCTTCCAATTGCTTGAAACGCAAGTGGCGTTACGAACTGAAGTGTGTTTTCAGTGAGTACAACTCTAACATCGTGCCCAAGTTGCGTTAGTTTACTCGTCGCGTCAATTGCTTTGTAACTTGCGATACCACCAGTAACACCTATTAAAATATTTGCCATTATTTTTCACCTCTAATAGTAAAGAAAAGCTGACAAAATACTTTGTCAGCTTACGATTAGTTAATTCGTTTAACGTGGCTATGCGCGATTTCTTCTAACGCTTTACCTACTGTTTTTTTAGATTTATAATCTTCGAATACCGCGTATTCTGGATGATCTTGTAATTCTCTCGCGCGTTTAGCTGCCATAATTACAATCATATATTTTGAGTCTTCGTTTTCTTTTAATTCATGAAGTGATGGGTATAACATTACTCTTCTGCCTCCAATAATAATTTTCTTAAGTTTCTTTCGACTCTTGAACGTCTTAAATGATTCGCCTCGACAATGCATCTTATTTTACGTTTTGCCTCTTCAATCGAATCGTTAATGACGACAAAGTCGTATAAATTCATTAAGTTTAACTCTTTTTTTGCTTCACTAATACGGTGTTCTATAATTTCTTTTGAATCTGTTCCTCTTCCAACAAGTCGAGATTCTAAATGATCAATTGATGGCGGTGCTAAAAAGATAAATAGTGCTTCTGGGAATTTGTCGCGCACTTGTTTTGCACCTTCGACTTCGATTTCTAAAAATACGTCATGCCCTTTTTCCATCGTCTCATGTACGAAATCCACTGGTGTACCGTAATAATTACCAACATATTTCGCATACTCTATGAATTTGTCTTGTTCAATTAACTCTTCAAATTCTTCATGTGTTTTAAAGAAGTAGTCAACACCGTCAACTTCTCCTTCACGTTTATCTCGAGTTGTCATTGAAATTGAATACTTAAAATTAGTTTCTTCATCATCAAATAGTGCTTTACGCACTGTACCTTTACCAACGCCTGAAGGTCCAGATAGAACAATGAGTAATCCTTTATCGTTTGTCATTCGCAGTAAACCTTTCATTAAAGTGATTACCCTTAACTTTACCATAATTATGAGATAATTTCACTATATGTACGACGGTGTTATAATAGAAAAAGTAAATTGATATGTAACGAGGAGGTTACTTAGAATGGCACTTGACGGAAATTTCATACATGAATTGATGAATGACTTTAAACCCCTCATTGGCGGGCGTATAAATAGAATCCATCAAATCGATCCATCTACTATTATATTAAAAGTACGTGCAAATAGAGAAACAAAAACACTATTAGTGAGTAGTCATCCAAGCTTAGCGCGTATACACTTTACAAATGAAACATATGAGACACCATTTGAACCTCCGATGTTTTTAAGAATGTTAAGGCGCGATTTAGAATCTGGAATTATACAAGACATTAAACAGATGGGTAATGACCGTAGAATCCATATAATCGTCTCTAATAGTGACGAAATTGGTGACACGATCGAACGAACATTAATAATAGAAATTATGGGCCGACATTCTAACATTATTTTAGTCGATGACGATGAAAAAGTGATATTTGCAAATAAACATATTTCATCGTCAGAAAACGAACGTCCGATTCACCCCGGGATTACGTACGAAACACCCCCAACAAAACCGAAACTAAATCCAAGAACAGATGAACTTAACGAGTTACCAAAATTAATTGACTTTAACGGGGGCAAAATCAACCGACAAATTCTCAATAATGTTGAAGGACTTAGCCCACTATTTATTAGTGAAGCAGAAAATAACGTTAGATTTTGGAGTCGAGACAATATCGTTTCTGGTATAAAAAAGACTCTCGACAAATTAACAGTAAACCCGACGTTATATATCGGAAAACGCGACCAGTTTTACTATAGCGAACTTGAAACATTGAATCAGAAATACGATGAAAAAATTCACTTTGACACACTTTCAGAGTTACTTGACGAGTTTTATCATTCAAGATATGTAAAACAAAGTATTAAACAAAAAGCGAACGATTACTTATACGTCATCGAGCAAGCGTATGATAAGACAAAACGTAAAATTGAAAACTTAAAAGAAGATATTAAAGAGTCTTATCGTAAAGATGATTATCAAAAATACGGTGAGTTGCTTACAGCATATATGCATGAAGTTAAGCCTTTTAGTAAAGAAGTCACTGTTTTTGACTACTATGAAAACAAAGAAATATCGATTCCGTTAAAGGTGAATTTATCTCCAGCGGATAACGCACAAAGATATTATCACCTATATAACAAGATGAAAAACCGTGAAATAGAAGCTAAAAAACAACTTAAACTTGCGGAGATGGACGTCGAATATTTAGATACGCTACTTCACCAAATGGAAATGATCTCAACAAACGAAGAAGTCGATGAAATTCGTGAAGAATTAATGCAAGAAGGTTTTATTAAGAAAAGAAATTCGAAATCACGTAGTAAAAAGAAAAAAGTAAACTTAAATAAATATAAGACGACGCACGGTTTAACTGTACTCGTTGGTAAAAATAATAAGCAAAACGACTATTTAACAAACCGTTATGCGAGTAAAAATCATCTATGGTTTCACGTTAAAGATATGCCAGGGAGTCACGTTGTGATTACACATGTTGAAAGCGAAATAACTGAAGACGATATATTGGATGGAGCAAAAATCACAGCGTATCATTCTAAAGGGAAAGAATCACAGTCAGTACCTGTCGACTATACAGAAATCCGCTACGTAAAAAACATTCCAGGCACAAAACCAGGATTCGTTACTTATACCGACCAAAAGACCATATACGTCACCCCAGTCGAAAGAGAAATTCGTGAAATGAGAGATAATGACTAGATATTAATGATATTTGGTCGTTTATCGTTTAATTTTTTGATAGTAGCTAGTATCGTATGCGAAATTTAAAACTCATCGACACAGAATGAAGTATCGTATGCGAATTTTATTTTCGTAGACGATACAAAGATTATCGTCTACGAAAAAGTGGAAATCGAGAAATTCGTAAACGATATTTGTCAAATCGTCTGCGACTGAAAATTTCGTAAACAATACTCTTATTTGTGTCGGTGAGAATTACTTTTCATAGACGATAGATAAGATTTGCATACAAATTCTAAACTCGTAAACGATAAAAAACCTGTCATCCACGACATCTATATACTAATAAAAAGAAGCACTCGACCTTTAGGTCGAGTGCTTTCATTTTATAATTCATCTCTAAATTTTTTAACGAGCGCGATATCTTCCTTATCGAGTCTATTTGTTTCTTCACATAACTCAAGCATCTCGTCAATTGTACTTAAACTATCATAACTTAAACCTGCGTCTTCAAAGTTTTCTTTTAAGACGTTTAACTCATAACTAAATACACTCATCACTGAAATGACTTCTGCACCAGCTTCTTCTAAAGCTTTTGCTGCTTTTAAGCTCGATCCGCCTGTTGAGAATAAGTCTTCGATAAGGATAACTTTCTTACCTTCAACTTCTCCACCTTCAATTTGTTTACCTGCACCGTGCTTTTTCTTTTCGCCGCGTACGTAAACCATTGGTAAATCAAGGCCTGCTGCTAAAAATGCAGCGTGCGGAATGCCTGCAGTTGCTGTGCCTGCGATGACTTCAACGTCAGGATAATTTTCTTTTATCTTTTTAATAAATAATGTAATGAGTTCTTTTCTCTCTTTAGGAAATCCAATTGTTTTACGATTATCGCAGTAGATTGGAGATTTAATACCACTCGCCCATGTGAATGGATCGTTTGGTTGAATTTTGACCGCTTCAATATCTAATAATATTTCTGACACTCGTTGACTCATTATTTCCCCTCCCACATTGCTTTAATTTTATGATAACTTTCAACTGGGTTGTCTGACTGTGTAATTGGACGTCCGACAACTATGTAATTCGACCCAAGTTCTCTTGCTTCATCTGGTGTTACAATACGGACTTGGTCGTCCGTTTGATTTTCTTTTAGGCGAATACCTGGTGTAATTGTTAAAAAGTCTGGACCAATTTTTTCATGTAGCATTTGACTTTCTAATGGTGATGAAACAACTCCGTCTAGACCAGCATCATGAGTCAATTGAGCTAAATTTAATACTGATTCTCTAAGTGGTAATTTCGACTGAAGTTCTTGTTGAACCATATGCTCATTTGTACTCGTTAACTCTGTAACCGCAATACAAATTCCGTCTGGATTATATTCTTTAAAGCTTTCATTTGCGCGGCGCATCATTTCACTACCTCCACGTGCATGTACGTTAACCATTTGTACATCTAAACGTCCAAGGCCTGCCATCGTACGTGACACCGTATTTGGAATGTCATGAAGTTTTAAATCTAAAAATAAGTCGTGCCCCATCGCGCGAATTTCTTTAATGACATTACGTCCTTCTAGCATATATAATTCCATACCAACTTTAACGTATAGTTTTTCATCGAATTGTTTTAAGAAGTTTTCTACTTCTTCATAACGATTAAAGTCAAGTGCAATAATTGGTGTATTCATTGTATCCTCCTAAAGAGTTCTCCCTTTTATGTCATGTATATGTTTAATATTATTGTTTTTTAAGTATTCTTCAAGTCCGTCAATTAACTTCGGACAAGTCATTGGATCTGTAAAGTTTGCGGTACCGACTGCAACTGCATCCGCTCCAACTGATATAAAGTCGATCACGTCTTGAACGTCTGTAACACCGCCCATCGCTATAACTGGCATATCTGGTAGAGCTTTTTTCACTTGGTACACCATATTTAATGCAACAGGCTTAACAGCCGGGCCAGATAAACCACCTGTAATGTTGCTAATAATCGGTTGACCATCTCCATCTAGTCTCATACCGACAAGTGTATTAATCATCGTAATTCCGTCACAGACATCTTTAACAGCCATCGCCATGTCAACAACAGATGTGACGTTTGGTGATAGCTTCACGTATACTGGTACTTCTGAAACTTCATAGACCGCTTTTGTTAAATTGTATGCCATTTCTGGATCTGTCCCGAACTGGATACCGCCTGCTTTGACGTTCGGACAACTAATATTTAATTCTAATGCATGGACGTTTTTCGCTTTAGAAATACGTCGTGCAACTTCAACATAATCGTCGATTGTCGTTCCCGCAACATTTGCGATTAACGGAACATCGAATTGCTCTAAAAATTTAAGTTCATGTTCTAATACATGATCAAGTCCTGGATTTTGAAGTCCAATCGCGTTTAACATCCCGGAATCAGTTTCAGCAACTCTAGGTGTTGGATTTCCTTTACGTGGTTCGACTGTCGTTGCTTTAATCATAATCGCGCCGAGTTTTGATAAGTCGTAAAACTGACTGTACTCTTCTCCAAAACTAAAGCAACCTGATGCTGGCATGATTGGATTTTTTAAAGAGAGACCAGGTAATTCTACATTTAAACTCATAGTATAATCTCTCCTTTTTTAAATACTGGACCGTTCACACATAATTTCACTTGCCCGCCGTCTTTTTTATCAGCAACACAAGCGTAACATGCACCAAAGCCGCATCCCATACGTTCCTCTAACGAAATGTAACCGTCCATATCTAATGTTTCACTTAAAACTTTTAACATTACTTTTGGGCCACATGCATAAAACTTATCAAATTCAGTATCTAGATTTTCAATAACGTCTGTTACAAAACCTTTCGTTCCGTAGCTACCATCTACTGTTGCAACGTATGTATCACCTAAACGACTAAACTCATCTTCATAGAAAACTTCACGTTCAGAACTAAATCCGAGTACATGTGTTGTTTTAACACCGATCTTGTTTAACTGTTTAGATAACTCTAGTAATGGTGGGACTCCGATTCCACCACCAACAATTAGTACATGATTCGATTTTTCAACTGGGAAACCATTACCAAGAGGTGCTAACACGTCGACGCTATCTCCGCTTTGTAGTTTCGAAAGCTCTGTAGTACCTTTTCCACCTGCACGATATACAATCGTAAAAGTCCCATTGACAGCATCAACGTCCGATATGGAAATCGGACGTCTTAGCATAAACGCTGAAGTCTCATTCACACGTATATGTGCAAACTGACCTGGCGTTTTCATTTTACTTGTAATCGGGCCATGGATCACCATTTTATAAATATTATGTGCAATTTCTTCTTGAGATTTTACACTGAGTACGTGATTCATGTCGACACTCCTATTATTTTTCGTAGACGATTTTTCCGTCACAAATTGTCATGTAAATATCTGACTCTAGTGCTTCACCAATAAACGGTGAGTTACTTGCTTTAGATACGAATCCATCTTCAGTAATCGTCACGTGATCTTCTAAATCGATGATTGTTAAATCAGCAGCTTTTCCTTCTTTAATTTCACCGCTATCAAGATTAAACACTTTACTTGGTTTAACTGTCATAAAATCAACGAGTTGTTGTAACGTAAATACTTCTGTTTTTACAAGTTTTGTATAAAGTAACTGGAATGCGTGTTCAATACCGACAATTCCAAATGGTGCTTTCGAAACACCAACCGCTTTTTCATCTTTATGATGCGGTGCATGATCTGTAGCGATAAAATCAATTGTCCCGTCGAGTAATCCTTCAATTAATGCCTCACGGTCGTCACTGCCACGTAATGGTGGGTTCATTTTAAAGTTTGGATCTAACTCTTTAAAGTCATTCTCATCTAATACTAAGTGGTGTGGAGTCACTTCTGCAGTAACTTTAATACCTGCACGTTTTGCATCACGAATGACTCGTACAGATTCTTTTGTTGACACGTGACAGACGTGGTAATGACAATCTGCTGCTTCAGCAAGTAATACGTCACGTGCAATTTGTGTTGACTCAGCAAGGCTTGGAATTCCTTCAACGTCAAGTCTTTCTGAAACGTCACCTTCATGTACCGCACCTGTACCAGCGAGGGAGTTGTCTTCAGTATGTGCAACGATTGGCATGTTAATTGATGCTGCTTTTTTCATTGCTTCATACATTACTTTAGCTGTTTGTACACCGACACCGTCATCTGTGAATGCAAACGCACCGTGTGCTTTTAATCCGTCAAAATCAACGAGTTTTTCTCCACTTAACCCTTCAGTAATCGATACATATGGTAATACGCGAATGGCTGCGTCACGCTCAATAATTTCATTGACCTGATCAAGTCTTTCAACCGTATCGATAATTGGTTTTGTGTTTGGCATTGGGCAAACTGTCGTAAATCCACCTCGTGCAGCTGCTAAAGACCCCGTTTTGATCGTTTCTTTATGTTCAAATCCTGGTTCTCTAAAGTGAACATGTACATCGACTAGACCTGGTGTTAACAGTTTACCTTCTAAGTCGATGATGTCATGACCACTTTCCTCGATAGATTCGTTAATCTCTTTAATCTTACCATCTTCAATTAATACATCTTTTTCGATGAACTTATTATCTAACAGTAACTTTGCTCGTTTTAAAAGCACTAGATTTCTCTCCTTCAAGAACTCTTTCTAAAATACTCATTCTGATAAATACACCATTTGCCATTTGTTCGAAGATGACACTCTTATCACCTTCAACACACTCGTCAGTGATTTCTACACCGCGGTTCATTGGTGCTGGGTGCATTAATATCGCGTCATCTTTCATGCGTGCAACACGACCTTGGTTAATACCGTATCTTTGGTTATATTCGATATTTGATAGTAACATTTTTCTGTCGTGACGTTCGTTTTGTACACGTAACATCATAACAACATCACACTCTTCAACCGCTTCGTCTAAATCCATGTAAGGCACACCTAATGAATGATCTTGATATTCTTCAGGACCTGAGAAGTATACTTCAGCACCCATATTACGTAGTGCTGTTGCGTTTGATTTTGCAACGCGTGAGTGAACGATATCCCCTACAATGACGATTTTTAGTCCGTGAATACGGCCATGGTGCTCGTAAATTGTCATCATATCAAGTAGAGATTGTGAAGGGTGGCTTCCACTTCCGTCTCCACCGTTGATAACTGGAATGTTAATTCCTTCTAATTGCTCGTAGTACTTATTATCAGGGTGTCTAATAACTAATGCATCTACACCGATTGCTTCTAGAGTTTTACAAGTATCGTATAATGACTCACCTTTTTGCACTGCAGATTGTGATACTTCAAACGGAATTGCATGCATACCAAGTCTAAATTCAGCCATTTCGAAACTTGATTTTGTACGTGTTGACGTTTCAAAGAATAAGTTACAAACTGTTGTATCTTCTGCAAATTTTGAGTAATCACCTTTTTTAATTTCTTGTGCGCGAGTAATAATTTCGTAAATCTCTCTAGGTGATACGTGATCCATTGATAATAAGTTTTTCATTGTATATTGCCTCCGGTTTTTTAGATTTTGGAGTTTAGATTAAGAAATTGAGACCGAATTCTCGCCGTCGACTTCTTCAATTTGTACGACGACATCTTCTTCACTTGACGTTGGAATATTTTTACCGACAAAATCTGGACGTATTGGTAACTCTCTATGTCCTCTGTCAACGAGCACTGCAAGTGAAATCGTCTTTGGTCTGTGGTGGAACATTACTGCGTCGATTGCCGCTCGAATTGTTCGACCTGTTTGTAGTACGTCATCAACAAGTACGACGTGTTTGTCGTTTAAATTGATACTTGTATCGAGACCATCTGTATTTTCACTTCTCTTTGTGTCGTCTCTAAAGTTTTGAATGTCAATCGTACCACCATCGACAGGATGTCCTTCAATTGTCTCGATTTTTTCTCTCATTCTATTACCGAGATATTCACCGCGTCTTTTAATACCAAGAAGTACGATATTTTCACTGCCCTTATATTTTTCTAAGATTTCGTGCGACATTCTCGTTAAGCTTCGGTTAATTCCTTGTTCATCTAAAATAGTTCTCTTCATTACAAGAACCCTCCTAATAATCATAAAAAAATACTCATGCCTAAGACATGAGTATACGCGTAGCAAAACTGGCCTATATATTCTATATAGTGACACCAGTATTATATATATACGTTTCATCATGTCTTTTCGGCCTCACGGGACCAGTTTTAAAGACACATAAGTATTTATTTATGTTGATTATTATATTAGTCTTCTTCTTAATATTTGTCAACAATATAAATTAGCTTTTTTCAAAACGTATTTTTTCAAGTATCGAATTAAATTCTTTTGGTAAATCTGAAGAAAAACTTAAACGTTCTTTTGTAGTTGGATGTGTAAATCCAACTGTTTTTGCATGTAATAATTGTCCGTCAGTTTTAAACTTACTTTTTCTACCGTACACAGGGTCTCCAACGATCGGATAACCGATATAATCCATATGAACACGAATTTGGTGTGTACGACCAGTTTCTAAAATCGCTTCGATTAATGTGTAATCTAGAAAACGTTCTAAAACGTTAAAATGTGTCACTGCATCTTTTCCGTCATCAACGACTGCCATTTGTTGACGTTTTTCTTTATTACGTCCAATTGGTGCGTCAATAGTCCCTTTATTGTGTGGAATTACTCCGTGAACAAGCGCAACATATCGTCTATCTACCGTCTTATCTTTTAGCTGTTCGCTTAATTCACGGTGTGACACATCATTTTTTGCGACCATTAAAAGACCACTAGTGTCTTTATCAATTCTATGAACAATACCTGGGCGGTATTCACCGTTAATACCTGATAATGACTCTAGTTGATAAAGCAACCCATTTACTAACGTATGACTACTATGTCCAGCTGACGGGTGTACCACCATACCTGACGGTTTATTTATAACTGCAACGTCTTTATCTTCATAGATAATATCTAAGTTTAAATTCTCCGGTGTTATATCAACTGTTTCAATTTCACGTTCGTAAACTGTAATTACGTCATTTAACTTCACTTTGTAATTCGGTTTAACGACCACGTCATTTACAACGATATTTCCTTCTTTTAAGCGATTTTGAATTTCCGTACGAGAGCTGTCTTCTATTTCTTTTGTAAGTAACTGATCGATTCTTTTATTTACGTTACTTTCATCAATTTTAATTTCCATTTGCTTCACCACGCTCTGAAAAGATTTGAATAATCATTAAAATGACACCGATTGTTAAACTAGAATCCGCGACGTTAAAAATCGGAAAGTCATATGAGAAAATCATCGTATCAATCATATCGACAACTTTCTGAAATAACACACGGTCAATGAAGTTCCCGAATGCGCCTGCAATAAGTAATGTTAATGAGATTTGTAATAACAGATCATTTTTTGCTTCTTTTTTATAAAAGAATAAAAGCATGATAATCACAAATACAGTAATAATGTAAAATAGCCACATTTTACCTTCTAACATTCCCCACGCTGCACCTTCGTTTCGGTGTGACGTAATTGATAAAAAGTTGTCGATAATTGGTATAGATGCCCCGTAGTCCATATATTTAACTACGAGGAATTTTGTTAATTGATCAATCGCAACAATGACTATACCAAGTATACTCATCGGCAAAATTCGGTAAGCTTTCATCGTCTCACCTAGTTTTCGCCAACGACAGAGCGGCAACGATCACAAATGTCATCTTTACCTGTCACAAGGTTTTCATCAGTCTTATAGTTCCAGCAGCGCGCACATTTCTCACCGTCCGCATGCTCGACTTTTACAGTTGAATTTGCGTACTCTGTACCGTCTTCTAATTCATCAACAATTTCAACTTGTGACACGATGAATAACTGAGTAAATTCAGAGTTAATGCTGTCTTTATCTAGCCCTTCAGGTAATGTTAACGTCACTTTTGCATCCAGTGACTTACCGATTACTTTTTCGTTACGAGCGACTTCTAATGCTTTATAAACATCATCACGAACTGCCATAATTTGTGCCCATTTTTTTAGTACTGCTTCATCGACGTCTTCTTTGTCACTAAAGTATGTTAAGTGGATACTTTCAGCAGTTCTGTTTGGTGAATGATCGTAAATGTCTTCAGCTGTGTGAACAAGCACTGGCGCTAACACTTTTGTTAAGTCTTCTAAAATACGAAATAGAACCGTTTGAACACTACGTCTTACTCTAGAATCTTCTTTTTCGATATATAAAATATCTTTTGCATAGTCTAAATAGAAGTTTGATAAGTCTACGTTGATAAAGTTCTGTAATGATTGATAAATCGTAATGTAGTTGTATGCGTCATAGTTGTCTCTAGTTTCGTTATAGAACTTACTAAATTTGTTGTACATATATTTGTCAACATCATATAAATCATCGTATGCGACTTTATCAGTTTCTACGTTAAAGTCACTTAAGTTACCAAGTAAGAATCGCACTGTGTTACGGATTTTACGATAAACGTCTGACACTTGTTTTAAGATGTCATCAGAAATACGAACGTCTTCTTCAAAGTCACTTGAGAATGCCCATAAACGAATGATGTCTGCACCCATTTGGTTCATAATCTTCGTTGGATCTACGACGTTACCGAGTGATTTAGACATTTTTTTACCTTCTCCGTCCATAACAAATCCGTGTGAAAGTAATTCTTTATATGGTGATACACCACGCGTTGCAACACTCGTAATCAGTGAAGAGTTAAACCAACCTCTATATTGGTCTGAACCTTCAAAATATAAGTCTGCTGGATATGTTAAGTAATCTCTCTCGTCTAACACACCTCTATGAGTTGATCCTGAGTCAAACCAAACATCCATAATATCTGTTTCTTTTTCAAATTTACCATTTGGTGAGCTTTCGTGCGTAAACCCTTCTGGTAATAAGTCTTTAGCATCCCATTCAAACCAAATGTTACTACCATGTGTTTCAAATAATCCTCCAACGTGTTCCATAACTTCAGCATCTACAATTGGTTCACCATTTTCAGCATAGAAGAATGGTAGAGGTACACCCCATACACGTTGACGAGAAATCACCCAGTCTCCACGATTTTTAATCATATTGTACATACGTTCTTTGTTCCACTCAACTTGGAATTTTGTGTCGTTTAATGCATCTAAAATTTCTTCTCGTACGTTTTCAATTGACGCAAACCATTGTGGTGTTGCACGGAAGATTACTGGTGTTTTAGAACGCCAATCATGTGGATATGAGTGCGTAATGAATTTAAGTTTAATTAACGCACCAGCTTCATCTAAATCTTCTCCAACTACTTTGTTTGCATCATCATAGTATAACCCTTCATATTTACCTGCTTCTTCAGTAAATACACCTTTATCATCCACTGGAGATAAAATATCAAGATTATAATGTTGTGCAACTTTATAGTCGTCATCCCCGTGACCTGGTGCTGTATGGACAAGTCCTGTACCACCGTCTGTTGTTACGTGGTCACCTAAAATAACGAGACTCGTACGGTCAAATAATGGGTGTTTCGCTTCAACGCGTTCAATTTCAGAACCTTTAAATTCTTTCGTTCTTTCGACTTTGTCTTTATCCCATTCGACTTCTTCTAAAAATGTGTCAATTAAATCTTCAACGATAACGTATGCTTCACCTTCATAATTAAACTGAACATAGTTTAAATCAGGATGTACTGCGATCGCTAAGTTTGACGGAATTGTCCAAGGTGTCGTTGTCCAGATTACTAAGTTCACACCTTTTTCAAGTACGTCATTACCATTTTCAACTTTAAATGATACATAGATTGATGGTGAACGCTTATCTTTATATTCAAGCTCTGCTTCAGCTAAACTTGACTCTGATACTGGTGACCAGTAGACAGGCTTTTTACCACGGTAAATTAACCCGCGTTCTGCCATATCTTTTAAGACACGTACTTGTGCCGCTTCAAATTCAGGTTTATAAGTTAAATACGGGTTATCCCACTCTCCATCGATACCCATACGCATAAAGCCTTCCATTTGGCCTTGAACTTGTTTGTTTGCGAATTCTTCACATTTTTTACGGAATTCGCTAATTGACATTTTGTTACGGTCTACACCTTTATTTGTTAGTGCTTGTTCAATCGGTAAACCGTGTGTGTCCCATCCTGGAACGTATGGTGTAAAGTAACCTTGCATTTGTTTGTTACGGTTAATAATGTCTTTTACGATTTTATTTAACGCGTGACCCATATGAATCGCACCATTTGCATACGGTGGGCCATCGTGTAGTACGTAAGGTTCATTACCTTTATTTAGTTCAAGTTTCTTGTTGTATAAATCCATTTCTTTCCAGCGTTTTTGCATATCTGGTTCTTTTGTAATTAATCCACCGCGCATTTTAAATTTCGTATGCGGCATGAGTAGCGTATCTTTATAATCCATTCAAATTTCCTCCTAAATTAAAAAAACTCTTCATAGTCAAAAAGGGACGATTATACCGTGTTACCACCCTAATTGACTCATGAAGAGTCCACTCGTTTATATATTCATAATAATTAAATATTAGTGATATCAATATATTTATTTTCTAGAGCTTTCACCACCCTCTAGTCGCTTTAAAAAAGTCAATATATTGCGTGTCTAATACATTAATAACATTATGCAAAAATTTCAGATTATTGTCAAACACTTTTACTACTAGTCTTCATAGACTAATACTTCGATTCTAGATTTTCCTTTTCTTGTTTCATGTATAAAATCACTGACGATAAAACGCCCAAATCCTCTCACGCTTATAATGTCACCAAGTTCTACTACAAAACTCGGATCAGTAACTATAGCGTGATTTACTTTTACTTTTTCTCTCGTCACTCTATTTTTACTTTTCGAACGGCCTTCTTTAATTACTTCTGATAAAATAACATCTAGGCGAAATGACGATACGATAATTGAATGCTTCGTCGTTTCATCAACCGGTTCTAAAAATTCATCGTTTGGAATTTCACTCAGTTCTATTGGCGCATTTTTTATCGTCGTTAATTCTCTTTTAAATAGTTCAAAAAAGTTTTTATCCACAGCGAACTCTATTTTATCTGAAATAATGATGTCTCCAAGCTTACTTCTATCAACACCAATACTCATCATCGCACCGAGTATATTTCGATGTGATAACGAAACGAATTTTTCAGGATATTCTAATTCGACTGTTTCAATTTCAAAGTCGTCTCTAGATACTTCTAACATTTCAGGAACGAGTAATACGCGTTTTCTTTCGTGATTATCATCACTACCGCCACCGTAGTACTCAACTTTAATATCAGAAAAACGTCCACTAATACTTTCTATTATTTTACGTTCTCTAGGATCAGTAAAATCAAGAAGTACGGGATAATAATCTCTAGACGCAATTTCAAACTTACTGTAGTAAAAAATAATCTTTTCTTTTTCTTCTTTTCTAAAATGTTGAAATAAAGATTCCATTAAAATATCTCCTAAAATTAAAATAAAAAAGAGATATTATAACAATATCTCTTACGATACAACATTTAATAATGCATTAAATACATGGTGCATTCCATAATTAAATAATTGGAATATAATAATTAAAAAGATCGGTGAAATATCGATCATACCACCGATTGGTGGGATGATTTTTCGTAATGGCTCCATTAACGGCTCGTAAACTTTACCAAGCATTTCACCAAATGATGATTCTCTTAAGCCTGGAATCCAACTTGACAGTATGTAAATAATGAACCCCCAAGTAAAGATTGGCCAAATAATTGTATAAAATTTATAAATAGTTAAAACAATATTAACGCCTGTAGAATGATCCACAATTAAAACTCCTTACATTGAGTCAGAGTCGTTTTTTTCAGAAATCACACCTTCTACGCCTACAGAGTTCGGTGTACATAAGAAAATGTCTGCTCCAACTTTTTGAATATCGCCTTCTAAAGCATACACTGTTCCACTTAAAAAGTCGATGATTCTCTTTTTTGATACTTTATCAAGTTTTGTTAAGTTAACGAGTGCTGTTCGGTTATTTTTTAGTTGATCCGCAATATCTTGAGTTTCTCCAAATACATACGGTTCAAACAAGCACACTTTCGTATCAATTTTACTCATGTCAACCGCTCCTTTTTGTTTCTTTTGTTGTGACTGAGTGTTTTCACGAGCTTGTGTCTTTTCGATTTTTGGTTTGCGGTTTCTCGTCGTCTCTGTAAAGTTTACAGCAGTCACGTTATTCGGTTTTTCTGTCTTTTTTTCTTTCGTTTCGTATACGACAGGGTCGTTTTCTATTTCGTCCATCTCCTCAGGTTCGATTACGAATAGGTCTTTGATAAATTTTAAAGCCATTTTAACCACCTAACTTTCCATTAATATACTTCCTAGACGAATATATGTTGCGCCTTCTTCAAGTGCTATTTTATAGTCATTACTCATACCCATACTAAGTTCTGTAATATCTTCAAATTCTTTGTTTAACTCATCTCTAAGTACTCTTAACGATTTAAATACGTTACGAATTTCTTCTTCATCGTCAGTTTCTGGTGCCATTGTCATTAAACCAATGACTTTCACATGTTTATATTGTGAGACAGTCTGTACAAACTCTCTCACATCTTCAGGTTTTAAACCATGCTTACTTTCTTCACCGGAAACGTTTACCTGTATAAAACATTTTACATCATGATTCGCATATTGTTCAATACGTTTAGCGATAGATTCTCTTTCTAAAGAGTGTAGGTAATACAAGTCATCAATAACTTCTTTTACTTTTCTTGATTGTAACGTACCGATGAAGTGCATGTTTTTATCTTCAGGTAATGCGTTTAACTTTTCGTTAAATCCTTCGATTCTATTTTCTCCGAAATTTCTAATACCAGCATCATATGCTTCTTGTGCTGCTTCGTTACTATGATATTTCGTTACAGCGATAATTGTCGCTTGATCGTTGACTTCTTCTTTAATCTTCAAAAAGTTATCTTTAATCAATGGTTTTCCTCCCGATAAATCCTAATGCACGTCCAGTGTTGCCTTTTTCTAATCTAAATGAAAAGAAATCATCACTTTCAGTTCCGAGCGGTGTGACATGAATATGTTCTTCTTTAATACCGTACTCTAACGCTTCAGTTTTATTCACCGCTTTTAAGTCAAGTAAATACTTACCGTCACCTATTCTTTTAACCGCATGATCTGGTACTTTAAACGTTTCGTTAATAACATTGTCATCGACTTCATAATAGTCACTGTTAATCGTCACTCCAATGACAACTCTTAAGTCATTTAAATCACCGTCGTAATGATCTAGTAGTTTTTTTAGTACTTCTTTTTTTGTACCTTTCCAACCAGCATGAACTAATCCAATAAACGAATTTTCTACGCTATAAATATAAATTGGCGTACAATCTGCGTAATTCATGGCAAGTAAGACATCTCTGTCATATGTATATAATGCATCGATATTATGAATATTATCAGTTAATATATCAATATTTGTCCCGCAGTCGTTTTTAGTCACTTCGTAAACATGATTATCATGACCTTGCACAGGCATTACAAAACTCTCTCTATCAAAACCAATTTCTTCACTTAAAAGCGACTGATGGTGATGAACATTTGTCGAGTCATCCCCAATATATAACGCCATATTAAACGATTCACTTGGATAGTTACTAATGCCGTTCGTACGTTTTGTATAACCAAAAACTAAATCATCTGAATGATGCCCAACGTAATACTTATGATTTTTAAACATTAAACCATCTCCTAATAGACAAAAACGGAGATATTGAAGTCAATATCTCCGTAAATAAATGTCTTATCTTCTACGACTACGACGACCTCTAATAAATGATGGTACATCTGGTTCGTTATCTAAAGAAGATTTTCTATCTGACGAATCAAATGATTGATCAGAATGTGAACGATCATCTAAATCGATAAATGAATCTTCTCTTTCTTTTTCTTCAAATGATTGAGTTTGTCTACGCTCTTGTTGAACCGGTCGTTCAGGGCTTCTTGATACTGACTTTTCATTGAATCCTGTCGCAATAACAGTAATCACTAACTCATCTTCAAGCTCAGGGTTAATGACTGTACCAAAGATCATGTTTACATCTTCATCTGCAGCATCTTGAACGATATCTGCAGCTTCTTGTGCTTCGAATAATGATAAGTTTTCGCCGCCAGTGATGTTCATTAACACACCTTGTGCACCAACAATTGAAGTTTCAAGTAATGGACTTGAGATTGCTTTTTTAGCTGCTTCAACTGCACGGTTTTCACCACTAGATACTCCGATACCCATTAATGCAGATCCTTTGTCTGTCATAATTGTTTTAACGTCAGCAAAGTCTAGGTTTACTTCACCACTAACGCTAATAAGATCTGAAATACCTTGTACCCCTTGACGTAAAACATTGTCTGCTTCCTTAAATGCTTCCATCATCGGTGTAGATTTGTCTACTATATCAAGTAAACGATCGTTAGGAATAACGATTAACGTGTCTACAGCTGCTTTCATTTGTTCAACACCAGCTGCTGCTTGTGTTTGACGTTTTCTACCTTCAAATGAGAATGGGCGTGTAACAACACCTACTGTTAAAGCTCCCATTTCTTTAGCAATTTTTGCTACGACTGGTGCTGCACCAGTACCAGTACCGCCGCCCATACCAGCAGTAACGAATACCATGTCCGCACCTTGAATTGCATCTTCGATTTGTTCACGTGATTCTTCAGATGCTTTTTTACCAATTTCAGGGTTTGCACCTGCGCCAAGTCCACGTGTTAATTTTTCACCAATTTGGATTTTAGATTCAGCTTTAGATAAGTTTAAAGCTTGTCCGTCTGTGTTTACTGCAATAAATTCAACATTTTGCATACCTTCGTCAATCATTCGGTTAACAGCGTTGTTTCCGCCGCCACCAACACCAATAACTTTTATCGCTGCTTGATGATTAAAACCTGTTTCAAATTCCAACATCTCACCATATCCTCCCAAGTCATTAATTACTCAAATAAGTTCTTAAATACTTTTTTCATAAATCCACCAAAATCAGATTTTTCTTTTTCTTTTGGCGATTCGTCTTTTTCATGTGACGTTTCAATAATTTCTTCATTCTCAATATATGAATCATCTTCGTGAGTTTCATCAGATGGTTCAATATAGTACTCTTCAACTTCCGCTACATCTCTATTTTTATTTTGTTCTTTACGTTCTTTAAATAGAGAAGGGAAAATTGATTGTTTTTCTTCTTCGATAGTCTCTTCAGCTTCGTCATAATCACTTTCATGATTATCAATTGTAACATAATCGAGGAGTTCATCAAAACGAATACCGCTCTCAATTGTCGCAATTGCACTTGAAAACTCAGGTTTTCTTGCGCCCATTTGAGTCGGAATATGAATGCGCACTTTTTCTGATACGATATCGAGTAGTAAATCTCTTACTCCGCGCATATTAGCAGTTCCACCTGTTACAACAAATCCACCACTAATGTCATTGATACCCGCGCGTGCTAGATCTTCAAAAATTTCCATAAACATATCTTCAAGAGTCACTTCGATAACGTCAGATAAGTCTTTAGCGCTTATTTCAAGATCTTCATCTTTACTGTTTTGTGGGAAGACAACTCTTTCACCTTCAGGTGCTCTGTCGTAAAATGCGTGACCATATTGTTCTTTTGCACGATTTGCATAATGAAAATCAGTATTAAACTCGTTTGCGATTACTTGAGTAATCGTATTCCCTCCTGCTGGTATAATACCAGTATATCGTAATGCGCCGTCTTTATAATAAGCATACTGAGTTAAATCTGCACCGATATCCATTACAACTGAACCAAGCTCAATTTCTGATTCAGTTAAAATATGCGTATAGTTATATGCATCTGATGTAACATCAATAATATTTAAACCAGCTTCTGCTGCACAGTTCCCCATGTTTAGGAATAATGTACGGTCAACTGCTATAATTCCAGCGTTCACTGTTAAACTTTCTCTTGCGATAATACCTTTTGGATCTTCCACTTCGTGTAAATCATCGACTATGAATGAAACTGGAAATACTGTTACAATTTCTTGATCTTCTGAAATCTCTTTAAAACGAATATTTTCAAGTAGTTCTTCAATTAACTCTCCGTCGATTTCAGTGTCTCTACCTGAGAATCTTAACGTTTCAGTCTCAAAAATAATATTTGAGTTAGTTATTGGAACTTTTAAAAAGACTTCATCGATATCTATATTTGCAATAAGCTCTGCTTTTTTTACCGTATCAATAATTCCACTTTTAGCGAGATCAAAGTCTCGAATCATACCCTTTGATACACCGTCAGTGAAGGTTTGGCCAGTACCAATAATATTTACACCATCGTGAAATTTCTCTCCAACCACGATTTTAACACTTGATGACCCTATATCTAGGGCAACATAATATTGTTCCTTCACCTGAATGCCTCCCAATCTTTTCAGAATAATCTAATCTATAGTTTACCGCATATAGAATGAATTGTGAACTAATTCCAGTAAATAAATGAAACTATTCACGATTTTAATATTAATCTATATTATCTAATGCTTTTTTAATCGATTCTAGATTCTCATCGATTTCTTCTAAGTAAGGCGCATGTTTTGGAATTCGAGACATATCTCTTTTTACACGTCTTGCTTCTTCAGTACTGTATGGTATAAACGCATTACTTACTTCTAGGTCAATAATTCCATTTTTATCTCCAATTGCATTACTCATGCCTTCAAAGTAATTAATTTTTTCTCCAAACGTTGTGTAATCAGCGATGATTTCTTGACCGTTATTCATAAGTACCTGAATTCTTGTATTCGACTCATCATGGGGTCGATAATATATTTCAGAAATCGTTCTTAAAATCTCAGGGTTAACATCGTTTAAACTATCGACTAAACCGTCGAATTCTTTACCTTCAAAGAAGTGTATTATTGGTGCGTTTTCTGGTGCCATATGGAAACCTCTTAACACACGTTTGTTTTCAAGTACTGGGTAATAATTTCGGTGACTTTCTACAAACCCAACGATTTTATATTCTTCGACATCGATAATGACTTTATTGGGCCATTCTCTTTCGATGTTAATTTTTTCAACGATTGGTAATACCTTTATGTTTTCTTCTGCTTTATTCGTCTGCAGTAAGTACATTTTGTTACCTTCTTTAATACCGCTTCTCTCTAGTATTTCTTCTTTTTCTAAATTAACGTTACCATTCACTTCGATCTCTTTAACCGCTGACCAACTTGAAATTAAATATATCGATAATACAGAAATGACTGATAAAAGTAAAATTATTAAAAATAGTTTTAAATAATTTATATTTGGTAGTTTAAACTTCGGTCTTTTTATCGATTTTAACTTATCCTTAAAATTACTTTCTTTTTTATTTTCAGACTCATCGGTTTCATATTCGATATTTAATGCATCTTTTTCTTCATCTCTATAGTCTTCGATTAACGTTTCGTCTAAACTATCATTATTTTTTTCACTAGATTCTTTTTTTATTAAATCGAGCACTTCTTTTTCAGTTGTTAAAGCGGGGACTTTTTCTTCATCAGATTTAGGTGTTGCTTTAGTCGGAGTTTCTTTCCGATCTTTTTTTAATTTTTTCTTTAATTCATCGACATTAAAATCATCTTTCATTTTGTCCCCTCCTTAACTTTTATAATTGTTTAACGGCTGCTTTAAAGTGCTCGCCTCTTGTTTCAAAGTCTGGATACTGATCCCAACTCGCACATGCAGGTGAGAATAGTACCTTATCCCCTTTTTCACCGTGAGTTTTCACGACATCTACTGCAGTGTATGGATTTTCAGTTTCAATCGCTGTAATATTATTTCCTTCTAAAAAATCTTTTAATTTTTCTTTCGTTTCACCAAATACAATACCAAATTTCACGTGTTTTAAATGTGGAATTAATTCTTTAAAGTCTTGACCACGATCTAAGCCACCAGCAATCCAAATTGTTGGGCGAGTAAAACTATCTAAAGCAAATGACGATGCGAGTGCATTCGTTGCTTTTGAATCATTGTAAAATGACATTCCAAGTTTTTCTCCAACATACTCCATACGATGTTCGATACCTTTGAACGTTTTTAAAACGTACTTCATATGTTCTACCGGAATTCCTTTAAAATGTGCAACGAGTAGACTCGCGAGTATGTTTTCAAGGTTATGCGACCCTTTAAGTAAAATGTCTTCAACGTCTATAATCGGTTCATCAAATAGATAAACAACCCCATTTTTTACTGTTGCGTCACAATCTTTTTCAATACTAAAGAAATACACTTTACTTTTAACGTCTAGTTTTTCTAAAAATTCTTTTTGAGACGCATTAAATATGACGATATCTTCGTCTGTCATATTTTTCATTAACGATAATTTTGCATTTTGATATTCTGCTAAATCTTTATGATAATCTAAATGGGCTTCGTAAATATTTGTAAATACTGCGATATTTGGTCTAAACGTATCGATTCCCATTAGCTGAAAACTTGATAATTCCATAACGAGATCATCATCTTGATGCTCTAACACAGCTTGGCTCGCAGGGTATCCGATATTACCGCATAGTACAGGTGTTTCATTTCCATCCGTAAGTAGTCGACCAATGAGTTCAGTCACTGTCGTTTTACCATTTGTACCTGTAATACCGATAATATCGTTATCCGCGATTAAGTATGCAAGTTCAACTTCAGTAATAATTTTAATATTACGTTTTACTGCTTCTTTTAAAAATGGAATAGTATATGGAATCCCTGGATTTTTAACGATTAAATCTACGTCGTTTAATAAGTGTTCTGGGTGATGGCCGTCTACGACGTACACGTCCAATTGCCTTAAATGATTTAACACGCTCCCTTCAACGAGTACTTCACTTGTTGTTAGTGTAATATCCGCACCGAGTTTAAACAGTGCATCGATTGCGCTTCGACCACTTCTACCATAGCCTAAGACGAGCACTTTTTTACCTTTAAAATCCTCTAGATTTTTCATAATTTAACCCCCGATTAAAACTCCAAGTACACCAGCAATTGCACCGACTAATGAAAACACTGCAACTATCTTTTTCTCATTCCAACCAGATAGTTCAAAATGATGATGAATCGGTGTCATTTTAAAGATACGTTTACCCGTTGTTTTAAATGAGATCACTTGAATAATCACTGATGCAGTTTCAACTACAAATACTATACCAATTAATAGGAGTAGTAGACTGTTATTTAACATGATTGAAACAATACCAACAATACCACCAAGTGCAAGTGATCCAGTATCACCCATAAATACTTTTGCTGGATATTTGTTAAAGATTAAAAATCCAAGTTGTGCACCTATTAAAATCGCTAAAAATATGACGATTTCATTTTCAGATGACATCCACGCAATAATTAAAAATGACAAGTTCGCAACAATAGTTGTACTTGTTGAGAGACCATCTAAACCATCCGTTAAGTTTACAGCGTTAGAAAATCCAACGAGCCAAAATACAATCCATAAAATAAATAGATATCCTAAATGGATTGTAAAATCTGTACCAGGTACCGTAACACCAAGTTCAATTGACGGTACGAACTTCATCATTATAAAAAAGACAATGATAGAAACAACAACTTGAGCGAGCGCTTTTTGCTTTGAAGTTAACCCAGTATTATCTTTTTTTACTACGATAATATAGTCATCGATAAATCCAATCAGTCCAAATCCGAGCGTTACGATAATTAAAATCAGTAGTTTAGAAATATCTTCTACAAATATTAACGCTATTAAAGATAGGACTGTCGTTACTGCTATAAACGATATACCTCCCATCGTCGGAGTTCCCGTTTTTGCTAAGTGACTTTCAGGACCTTCTTGTCGAATCGATTGACCAAACTTTAACTCTTTTAATTTCGGAATCATCATTTTCATTAATAATGCTGATAATATAAATGAAATGATTAAAAATATAACACTCATTGTTGCCTCCTATTTGTTTGAATCTTTCATTTTTAATGTAAAGCTTATTTTTTGTTTATCTCCTAAAGGTTCACCTGGTTTAATCGTTTGCTCTGTAACGTAACCATCCCCTTTAAAGTTAGACTTAATACCGAGATAATCCATAATTAAAATGGCATCTCGCTTAGAGTAACCTCTTAAGTCAGGCATCGTTTTTTCACCATCTGTTTGAATAACGATTACTTCTCCAGGTAACATTTCCGTATGCTTTGGATAATAATCTTCAACTGTTGTACCTTCACCAACATAGACTTGATTCAGTAAATCATTTTGTAAAATATCTACGTCAGAAACGTCTTGTCCTGTGAAGTCTTCAACAGGAATTGTTTCGATTTCATCACTACGGTTGACATCTTTTAATTCTAAATATTTTAGTGAACGTTCCATTAACGGATTAAATCCTTTAGAAACTCCGTAATCCCATGTATCACTTTTATTTTTAGATGCGCGTTTCACACCGTAATATATAATCACTCTAGGATCTTCAACAGGTGCATAACCAATGAATGACGTTAAGGACTCATAATCACCTGATAAATACCCACCTGCATCGGCATCATATATTTGAGCTGTACCAGTTTTACCTGTTACGGTATAATCATCAAGCTCATATGAACTATTTCTATTTAACGACCCACCGACGAGTGTGTTCATTTCATCCATCGTCTTTTCAGCAGTTTCTTTACTTATAACTTGTTCGACATTTCTTTCTTGACCACGATACACAACTTCATCTGTTTCAGTATCACGTACTGATTTAATGACATACGGTTTTTTCATCATTCCGTCGTTTAATAATGCTGTAAACCCTTGAATCATTTGAATTGGAGTCGTACTAATCGTTTGACCAAATGAAGTTATTTTTTGCTGAAGTTCGTTGTCAAAAACAATTTGTCCACTTGCTTCGGTACTAAACTCAGAACCTGTTGGTTCACCAAAACCAAAATTTTTATAGTACTCAAGCATCTTTTTAGGTCCAACGTTATCCATTAAGTCCATCATTAACGTATTGGAAGAATACTGTAACCCTTCATTATACGTAATTGATCCCCATCCTGATTTTTCCCAGTCGTAAATTGTTGAGTCCATGACTTGTCGCTGACCAGTCATATAGTACTGATTTGGGTCGTATTCACCTTCTTCAATAGCAGCAGCGAGTGTAAACACTTTAAATGTACTCCCTGGTTCGAACTGGTATTCATATAACATATTTAACCAGCTATTACCAAACCCTTCACGAGTATCTGGATTAAATGAAGGACGCTGTCCTGCACCTAATATTTCACCTGTTTTAGCATCTGCAACAAAGGCAAATAACTCTTCAGGTTCAAAATATTCTTCCATCTCGTCTAATGATTCTTCAAGATATAATTGAATATTAGAATCAATTGTCAGTTCAACATCCATTCCGTCAACAGATTTTTTACTTTCCATCGTACCTGGAACGATATAGTTCCAACTGTCAACGTTATAGTCTTTAAATCCATCTTTACCGGTCATTTCTTTATCGTACTCTTTTTCAATACCGACGCGTCCATCAATCTGACCTTCTTCGTCTAACTCTGCATAACCAATTAGATGTGACGCAAATATTCCATTAGGATATGAGCGTTTAATTGTTGGCGTAAAGATGATTCCTTTTAATTCTTGGTCTTCAATTTTTTGTTTTTCTTTATAGTCAACATTGCGGCCCTTATCACCAAATTCGACTTGATATAAGCCTTTTTCAATACCATCATTGATGACTTTTAAAATCTCTTTTTCTTCCATATCGATAATTTCAGATAATGCTTTTGCGACCTCATTAGAATCTTCGATATGGTTGTCAAAATCTTGACCAACGATAACCGCAATTTGATACGCTTCAGTGTCTCTTGCGAGAATATTACCGTCTCGGTCTTTAATTTTACCACGTTCTGCGTGATCGACTAAGTGGCGGTCATATTTACTCGATGCCTGTTCTTTTAAATTTACGTTGTCTACGTTTTTAAACAACATGATATTAACAAAATTAATAATTAAAAAACCAAAAAACACTCCTAACATGACATAAATCAGGAGTGTAATTATTGGTATAGAGAAAGTGGAATGACTTCTACTTTGTTTTAACAGGCGTTCTCTTATCCTTAACAATAAATTACTTTTCATACTTCCTAACAACCTTTACATTATCGTTATTCGGCTTTAGTCCTAATTCGTTCGCTTTTTGATAAATGCGTTCGTAAGAAGATAAGTGTGTCACTTCTGTTGTTAGTTCATCGATTTCTTTTTCTTTTGCGTTAATTTCGTAATCCAATTGAGAAATTTCTCTTTCATATTCATGCGCTTCGAATTTAGCATCTAGTGCAAACACAATTGCTGATGATAAAACAATCATCAAAGCGACATATAACAGAAGTTCATTTAATTTTAAACTTACGATTCTACGTTTCTTTTTTGGCGTTTCTATATATACTTTTTCATTTGGCTTTTGAATATTCTGTCTGACTCGCTCTGCTTGCATATTTACACTTCCTAAATCACTTCAATTTTTCTGCAATTCTTAACCTTGCGCTTCGTGCACGACTATTTTCTTCAAGTTCTTCTTCGCTTGCTAAAATCGGCTTTTTATTTACACGTTTTAAGGAAGGCTCGTACCCTTCGGGAATAATTGGCATATTTTTTGGTAACTCTGGTCCGCGTTCATATTCTAAATAGATTTGCTTACAAATTCTATCTTCTAATGAATGGAATGTAATTACAGATACTCTTCCACCTTTATTTAATAGTTCGATTGCATCTTGAAGGCTATTTTCAAACACTTGAAGCTCGTTATTTACAGCGATACGAAGTGCTTGAAAGACTCTACGTGCTGGATGACCTTTCATTCGTTTAAACTTTTCTGGAATTTTTGATTTAATAATATCTGCCAATTCCGTCGTTGTTTCAATCGGTTTTTCTTTACGTCTACTTTCAATTTCTCTAGCGATTTGCTTAGAGAATTTTTCTTCACCATATCTAAAGAAGATTCGAACGAGTTCTTCATAACTGTATGTATTGACGATTTCATAAGCATCTAGACTTTGTGTCTGGTCCATTCTCATATCTAGGCGTGCAGTTTTAGAGTGTGAAAATCCACGCTCTACTAAATCCAGCTGTGGACTCGAAACACCTAAGTCATATAATATACCGTCTATTTTCTCTATGCCGAGTGCGTTTAATTCTTCCTTTATAAATTCAAAATTTCGATGAACGAGAGTAAGTCTATCATCATCAAATTTTTCTTTTGCATTGTTGATTGCAAGTATATCTTGATCAAATGAGATGACTCGTCCTGTCGTTAGTTTACTGAGTAGGTATGATGTATGACCACCACCACCCAAAGTAGCGTCAACATATATCCCGTCAGGCTTGATGTTTAAACCATCAATTGTCTCTTTTAATAATACTGTGTCATGTTTAAACATACTTTCACCTCTTATAAATCAAAATCAATTAAATCTTCTGCAATCATTTCAAAATTTTCAGCAGAGTCATCATAGAAACTATTCCAGCTGTCGCTGTCCCATATCTCAACGCGATCTGACACACCGATGACTGTACATGACTTTTCTAAATTTGCATAGTCTCTAAGATGTTGTGGAATGTTTATACGTCCTTGCTTATCAACTTCTACAATCGCAGCACCGGAAAAGAATAGACGTGTAAAACGTCTAGCATCTCGCTTAGTGAGTGGGAGTTCTTTCATCTTTCCTTCAATGGCTTTAAAATCATCGATTGTATAACAAAATAAGCACTTATCTAATCCGCGAGTAATCACAAATTGTGCTTGTAAATCATCTCTAAATTTACTCGGAACAATCATACGTCCTTTTGAATCTAAGTTGTGACTAAACTCACCGATAAACATATCCACTACCCTCCCATACTCTATTTATAATTTACCATAATCTACCACTTTCCTCCACTTATCTCTTAAAAAATGATAAAAAAAAGAGGACCCATTCTAAATGGGTCCTGATTCTCCTTATTCCATAACTACAATCAGCTTGTTTGTATAGTTTAACGGTGTGAAATCAAACGTCTGATTTGAAAAAACCGTCGGGTGGAAGATACGTTCTTGAAGTACTTCTTTAGGAAGAAGTAACATACCAAGTTCGTCGAGTTTATTTAATTCATTTCTCACTTGTCGTTTCACATCATAATTATATTTACGTTCTAAGTAATCTACTTGTTTTAAAATGCCTGACTCATTACGATCAATGAGTTGTTTTTCGTGTTTTGTTTGAATTTGTTTCTCAAGTGATTCATATTCTTTTTCAACTAATTTTCTTAAATTATGAATTCCTTTTAACAGTTTTTTATTTGTCGACTGTGCAGTTAAATGATCCTTTTCTTTTTGAATATCTTCAATTAACTGAGGTGTAAGAGATAAATCATAACTACTTAATAACTTTTCTAACTCAGTTGGTACATTTATAAATGACATACGTTTTAAAACAACGGGCATTTCTCTTTCCATAACGTCAAACACTTTGTACAATTCGCCCCAATATTTGACCTCTGCACCTCCGCCTAAAAATACAGCAGTATTAAATAATAGTTCTTGCATTAAAGGCCTAGTTACGACGTTATTACTAAATTCTTCTGGAGTTTTATTTAAATAATCGAATAATTCTTCTTTAGTATAGATACTTTCCTCAGTTTTAAATTCATCACCATCACGAGATAGCAATTCTCTTTTCTCTTTAGAATTGACGAATAAGTGGACATTTGTATCTGTTTCAATTGTTTTAGGTATATTGAAGTGATCAGTAAACTCTTTTTGACCCTCTCTAAATGCTCGGTCGATATCTTCTGATTTTTCGATAATTTCTTTAAATATTCCTTTTTCTAATTCACGCACTTCACTATTATGTGCATTAAATATGAGGAGACCATATTCACTAAATATATTATTTACAAGTGCAGTGAATAACTCTGACCAGTATGTGTGAGTGTTAATTTCTTTTTCGATTCGTTCTTTAATTTCGATATTTTCTTTAGAGTCTTTCGTATAGTTAAATACTTCATCTAAACAATCTAACAATTCCTTTTTGTCGTACTCATAAAATCCAATACTCATACCTATATCTAAGTTAGGTTTGTAAGATACTTTTTTAATTCGGTTATGAAACGTGTCGTAGACATGAGTGTGGTTAATTTCATCATAATCATGGTCTTCAGATGCGACCCAAAACACTGGTACAGCTTCATAGTTCATTTTTTCTTTAATATCTTTTACGACGATCAAAATCGAAATAATTTTATGAAGGGTATATGACGGGCTTACAAATAATCCAGCTTGCTGACCACCAATCACAACTTTATGTCCTTCGCTTAATTTTTTAATATTTTCTTTTTGACTTTCTGTAAGTCCACCTAGAATGTTGAGCATATCTTTTTCGATAATTGTACTAAGTGCTTTTGTATGTTCATGTGGGGTTCTTTCAAATAACCTTTGAAGCGTCGCTTCGTTAAATTGATTATTATGAAAGAATTTTAAGTCTGCTTCGCTACTACAGTTTATTTCATCATTAAAATCATCATTATAGAGATACCTCATAGTTTGTCTCCTTACAATTCTTATACGTATTTAAGTCAAATTATATGTAATTTCTTCGTTCGACTCAAATAAACGGTTTTAAATAAAAAAACATGGACATTTTCTGTCCATGTTTTAGTTATTTACTACTTCTGCACCGTTATATGACCCACAGTTTGGGCAAACGCGGTGTCTTAATTTCATTTCTCCACACTCTTTGCACTCAACCATTCCTGGTGCACTTAATTTAATGTGTGTACGACGTTTATTTTTACGAGTTTTCGAAGTTCTTCTTTTAGGTACTGCCATTGTTAATCCTCCGTTTCGTCTGTTTTAAACAGCGTTTCTAATTTTTTTAATCTTGGGTCTACAGGTTGGTCTTTTTCAAATTCTTCGACACTACTGTAAACATTCCAATTCTCGGTGTTTGATGAGTCTGGTAATTCATTACTTTCAGAATACACTTCTGGAATTGAGACGTTAATTAACTCTATTATTACAGGCTCTAAATCGAGCTCATGTAAAACAGGATGTAACGTTGGATCTTCTATATCCTCATCCTCTTCGAGAGATTCATCGAACGTTTCGATTGACGTAACACTTAATGGATAGATAACGTCTTCGCCTGAACGGCTATCAATCATTTTAACATTCGCTTTAATGTCTATATTGACATAAAACTCTTCTTTGTTGTTACGAATTGAACCTTTAACGAATATATCATTCACATCTAAAACGTCTTGACGATTTGAAACGTCTTCAAGTTCTAAGTGTTCTTCAAAAGTAAATGCGGTATCTTGAAACTTTCTGAGTTCCGATAGTGACCACTTCATAATTTACCCACCTCTTATAAGCACAACAAATATTCTACATATTTTACAGTGAAGTGTCAAGTTATTTTCTTAACATCATATACGTTTAATTCTCTAATGATTATCATTTTTGCTATAATAATGACGAGTAATTTCAGGGGTGCTTATGCTATGAAAATTTTATCTTTAATCACTGAATATAATCCGTTTCATAACGGTCATATATATCATATCAAAAAATCAAAGGAAATAGTGGATCCTGATGTCACAATTGCAGTGATGTCTGGCAATTATACACAGCGCGGTGAACTCGCTGTGACCAATAAGTTTAACCGAGCACAAGCTGCCTTAGACTACGTGGACTTAGTCGTTGAACTCCCTCTCCTATACGCAACAAGTTTTGCGGATGATTTTGCGTACGGAGGAATGTTCACATCAAAAAAGTTAGGTGCGTCACATATCGTTTTTGGAAGTGAATCTAACGATATTGAAGCACTAAAAAGTGCATATTTAAAATCTAAATCAATTAGTAAAAACGATTTAGCACCACTTCTAAGTAATGGGTATTCGTATCCACGTGCGATAAGTGAACTCACAAATGAGCCCACTTTAAAAGAACCAAATAACACACTCGGTATGAGTTATATAAAAGCGAGTGATATATTAAATTATAACGTTTCACTTCATACAGTAAAACGTGTTGGAAATCATTATAACGATAATAAATTATCTCAAAGTGAGTTTTCCAGCGCCACGAGTTTAAGACAGACACTTTTAAATGGTGATATCAATCAAGCTAATCAGTTTATGCCAAAGCATTTTGCTGAAAAAATTATCAGGGACGGCGCCGTAACAAATGAAGTAATGTTTGAAACACTGAAAGTAATTATTGAAAGAAGTAGTATCGAAGACTTAAAGAAAATTTATACGATGACTGAAGGTCTTGAGTATAGATTAAAACAACAAATTATAAAAGCGAGTAGTTACGAAGATTTTATCAATAAAATAAAAACAAAGCGATATACGAGAACAAGACTTCAAAGGTTATTAATATATGTGCTTTTAAATATAACAAATGAAGACTATAACAATTATACTCCAGAAAAATTTAGAGTTCTCGCGATGAACCAAAATGGAAGAGAATATCTTTCGAAAATTCAAGACGGTAGTTTTATAACGAACGTCACAAAAAAAGACGCGCTCGACTTTTATTATGAAATAAAAGGAACGCGTATATATAATACGTTGACTAATCAACGTTTAAATGACTTTAATCAGCCAGTGATTATTCACTCTACTTAAATTTTTCAACTAAAGCCGCTTCAACTTCTGGTGGCACAACGTCACTAATTTTACCGTGATGTTTTGCCACATCTTTTGCGATTGAACTCGATATAAATGAATATTTGTTATTTGTCATAATGAATAACGTATCGACTTCCTCTGCAAGTTTGCGGTTCATGCTTGCCATCTGCATTTCATACTCAAAGTCAGATACTGCACGTAATCCACGAACAATCGCATCCGCATTCACTTCTAAGCAAAAATCGATTAGTAATCCTTGGTGTTTACGTACTCTCGTATTTGGTACATGAGCAATTGTTTTTTCTATTAATTCCACACGTTCATCTGGTGTGAAAAGCCCTTTTTTCGTTTGGTTATGTGAAACACATACATAAACAACGTCAAATATTTTTGACGCACGTTCGATAATATCGATATGGCCATATGTAATTGGGTCAAATGAACCTGAACATACAGCAATTTTCTGATTAGCCATGGTTTTCCTCCGTCGTTAAAATTTTATATTGAATCGTACCCATTTCATGATGTTTCCACTCGTTAAATCCCTTTAAATCGATTGTTTCATCGATATGGGCTTCAGTAATAATTAAACCATTCTCTTTTAAAATGTTGTATTCTTTAATGAGTTCGAGTGATTTATCGATTAACTTTTTCTTATACGGTGGATCTAAAAATATTAAATCCATTTGTTTACCACGCTTACTCAGTGCTTTTAACGCACGTTTAAAATCAGTACGGTAAATTTCAACGTCTTCTTCGATACCTTTTGTATTTTGATGAATGATTTTAATGGCATCTTTTGCGCCATCGACAAATATACAACTCTCAGCGCCTCTAGATAGTGCTTCAATACCTAACGCGCCAGATCCAGCAAATAAATCTAAGACGTCTCCACGCACTATTTCACCAATACTACTAAACATACTTTCTCTTATTTTTTCACTTGTCGGTCTTGTATCTCTATTTTGGAGTGTTTCAATATGACGTTTTTTATATTTCCCTGTAATTATTCTCACTTCTACACCTCTATCTAAATTTATATTATAATTAAAGAAACATACTATGAGAGGTTGAAATTAATGCAAAAATTTATTGTCCTTGGACATGGCTATAGTGAAATCTTCGAGTTAAAAGCGCTACTCGAATATAATCATGCACGCGTGGATAAGGCGATTTTCTTTCACCATGAAGACGCACCGTCGACATTTAGTCTCGTTATGAAGCCTGTCGAAAAAGATTTCCAAGCACTTTACACAATTTTACGCGGATTAAGAAATGGTCCGGACGGTAAAATGTATGAAATGATTCATAATCTTTGTAAAGAATATGGTGTCGAGGTTGTCGAGATGACGTCACGTGACCCTAAAGATTTTCACGAAACGGAATTATTCTTTCAATACATGATTGGTGTTTTAAGATTAAACCATCTCATTCCACAGTTAAAATAAGCTAAACTGGGTCTTTTGTATATTCTTTTTTAATATTTTTATATTCACTGACAAGTACATCTGTAACGTATTTAAGCTTAGATAGTCGTTTCAATGTATCGTCTAATTCTTCTTGATTCACGTAAACGAGCATGTATTGCTTTTTAGTATTCACATAGACGACATGACCGTAACGCTTTAACTGGCGAATAAACTTATTTTGTTTAAAATATATATAAATACCAATACGTTCTGTTAGCATAGCTTTCACCCTTCTTTGTTACACACATGATAACACATTTAACTTTTAGTATACTACATCTATTAGGAGGCCAAATATGAAATTACGTACAAAAGCGTTACTGTCAGCAGCAGGCATTTCATCATTATATTTATATAGTAGAATCCGTGCTGAACGAAACGTAAATGAAATTAAACCGGTGTTTAAACACCGTGCACCTTACATATTTGCACACCGCGGAGGTAAAGGAAATTATCCAGAACATACGAGACTTGCGTTTGATAACGCAGTGAATCAGCAAGTAGATGGGTTTGAAATCGATGTCCGCTTAACGAAAGATAACGAAATTGTCGTACTCCATGACTTATACGTCGACAGAGTGACTGAAAATAGCGGTAAAGTTTCGGACTACACATTAAAAGAACTAAGAGAATTAGATTTTGGCTATAATTTTAAAGACGTTAGAGGAAATTATCCGTATAGAGGGTCTAAAGATGCTAAAGTCATGACGTTACGTGAGTTATTTAGAGAATATCCGGATGTTATTATCAATATAGATATGAAAGATAGCTTAAAAACTGAAGCAGGCCAAAAAATTGCGCCACTACTTTTTGAATTAATTTTAGATGAAAAAGTAATCGACAGAGTTATCGTCACAAGTTTTGAAGATGAACAGATCCGACGATTTACAGGATTTAGTGGAGACTTAATTGCGATTGGTGCTGGTAGTGAAGAAGTGACAAAAGCGTACACACTGTATTATAGCGGCCTTGGGCACTTGTACCATCCATCGAGAGACACCTTCCAAATTCCAGCTAATGTTACGTCATTAAGACTCGATCAAAAAAGATTCATTAACTTCTTACATGACTTAAATGTGAAAGTTGGTTACTGGGTCGTGAATGAGACAAACGAAATGAAACGCTTATTAGATTTAGGAGCACACACGATTGTGACAGACTACCCAGACAAAGCGAACTTAATCGTAAATTATTAAATTTATCGTCTAAAAATCAATACGTTTATAAATTATACAAAAACGGAATCCGATAAAATTTTCGGATTCCGTTTTGTTTTTTAACTTGCGCAACTACAGCCCCCACCAGTCATACAGTTAGACTCACCATTTGAAAAGAATGGATTTGAACTTACAACATTTGCGTGGTTACTGATTGACTTACCGATAACATAAAGTATTTCATCGAGTAAGTTTTGTAAAACATATTCTGCGCGTCTATATTCTATAACGTTTTCGTTTAAATCTACTTTCTTTTTAAAGAGACGAATATTTTTTCTTTTCTCTTTATAGTCCGGATGATATCTCCCAAAGCGCTCAACTTCTTCAAAGTCTAATTTTAATTGATTAAACTGATCAATAAGCGCTTTTGTTTCATAATCTTCTTCGAGTTTATTTTTATAAAATATATAATTTTTAAATTCATCAGAGGATTTAACCATTTCATTTATATCATCAAGACAATCTAAAACTTCCATCATCTTATATGTAGAAAACATACGCTCACCTCTTCTTAGAATATGATATCATACTATTATAGTACATAAAATTGTATTTGTATTTCCAATCATTTTCGATTAAAATAAAGTTAATGGAATAGGGAGGTCTACTCGGATGGTATTTGAAAATTCTGGTATCGAAAAATTAATTATTGAACAAAACCTCTTACAAGAAACTATGAACGAACATGGTTGTGTATTAGGTGGTAGTTGGGACTATGAACGTATGACGTTCGACTTCCAATACAGAGTTCCTGAAGGAACGTTTTACTTACGTTTCCCTGCATATGCAATAAGCGGTGACGTTGGTGCAAACGATGCAGTACTTCAACTTATGGACCCTTACATTGGTAAATGGTATTTCCCAACAGGTATTGAATACGGAAAAGATGAACATTTCCCAGAAAGAATTGTCGAACACGCAATTCAAAAAATTAGAGCGATTCATGAAGATCTAGCAGTTCATGCATAAATAAAAACCCCGTTACTTTTAAAAAAGTAACGGGGTTTTCTTTGTTTCTTAATGTAAAATTGCGTCTAAAAGTCCTGCTGTCTCTCCACCTGGATAAAGTACATAAAGTAATACATATACCATAACACCAGTAATTGCAGTTAAGAACCAAACAATCGCTGCGAACATTCCTACTTTTCTATGCTTCGCTAAAATTCTCTTTTTACCTGTAAAGACTTGGAAACCACCAAGTACTCCACCTGTCGTCGACAAAATAATGTGAGAGATTAAAAACGTCACATAATAAGGAACGAGGTATTCTGGTCCACCAAACATCGTGTTCCCTAAGAATATCGTTTTAGATAAATAAATGATAAAGAAAATTAATGCAAACCAAGCTGATAATGTCATAAATTTATCGTGACCTTCAATATCTCTTTTCTTTAGCATTTTGTGTAAACCAATCGCCATCATAATTGCACTAAGTACGATAAACGATGTACTAATCGTCGGCAATATAAAATTTAAATCCATTCTTCAACCCTCTTATTATCTATATAATTCTTCCATTTTTTTACGCTCATTTGCAGCTTCAAGTGAACGACGTGTAATTTCGTCTGGATCTTTTGACTCTTGGTTCCACCATTTAATGAATAAGTAAGCAATGATAAAACCAAAGAAAACTTCTTGTAAAATTTTCATAATGACTCCACCAGTACGTTGGTCTGATAACGGAGACATGTTACTAAAATATTCTGGTCCACTAATCATATTTTGATCTTTAAGTGAATCTAATACACCTGCAGGTACACAAAGCTCCATTGATTTTAACCATGCTGCACTTTCAGTATAAGTTTTAAACAATGGTGTCTCAGTGAAAATAATCATCGCACATGCTGGTAAAAGTAACCCACCAATACCAAACACATATAACGTTTTAAATAAGTAGTTCATATGTTTTTCCGGCGGATCTACTTTGTTTAATACTGGCCAAAACGCAATAACTGCGAGTATAAATAAGACACCAAGTGAAGCAAAGTGTAAAGACTGATTTAACTTTAACGTATCCATAACTTTTGGAATATGGTAAAGAGAAAATGCCCCACAGAATAACACGAGTGCAAGTAACGGCTTTTGTCCTATTTTATGGAACACTCTTAATACAGGTAATTTAATCATGTATGCCCATAAATAATCAGGAATTGCAAAGTATAGCATTGGCGGAATTAAAAGTAATCCTAATGCCATTTGAATCATATGGAATGTAAATAATATATGACTCAGTATGTCTACTGGTGAACCGAATGTAATATAAAATAATATAATGACTGAAACAGACATCCAAAATTCAGATGTTTTAAGCTTACGTCCACCAGGTATGTCTTTATACCATTTCATCGTAATTAAAAAGTACACTATTGATGCGACAATCATGAACGCAATTAAAAATGGACTCCAATTACCAATGAAACCAAAAATTCGTATCGACATTAAACGATCCAAATTTATCACCCTTTAATAATTAACTACTCTTCATTATAGACTATTTTGTTCAAAACTTACATATTTTATTTGTCAAATTATCAACATTAAAAAAAGGACTAGCATCGCTAGTCCTTTTATTTTATTTAATTCCACCTGTTCCAATCCATACGATGAACACAAACGTAATAATAAACGCAATTGCAAAGTACATACCAACTAATATAAATAACTTCGCAAAGTCGTGTCCTTTATCCTTCATGTGCATAAAGTAGAAGAACTGAAGGATAACTTGGATGAATGCTAGTGTAACGATAATAGCCCCAACTAAATATTTGTTGAATTCAAGTGCTACTAATCCGAATGCTATAAATGTCATGAAAATCATTAGAGCAAAAGATGTTAACTGAATTCTCATCTCTTTTGCACGTGATTTATACAGTGTGTCTAACTCTTTTTTGTTTAATGATTCTGTTTGTAAGTCTGCCATTTATAACACCCCTAACAGATAAACGATTGTGAAGATGAACACCCACACAACGTCAATGAAGTGCCAGTATAATGCAGCTGTATTTACTTTAGCAGCTGTATATACTGATAATCCACGTCCTGCGTTACGGATGATTAGAAGTGTAATCCAAATTAATCCGATAATTACGTGGAAACCGTGAGTTCCAATTAATATGTAGAACGCACTACCAAATGCACTTGATCTAAACGTGTGTCCGAGTGATACATATTCAATAAACTCATAGATTTCTAATGCTAAGAAACCAGCACCTAATAATACTGTAATTCCTAACCAAAGCTGCATTTTTGAGAAGTTGTTATTTCTCATTTGATACACAGCGAAAACACTCGTTAATGATGATGTTAATAAGAACATCGTCATAACAAACGCTAACTCTAAGTGGAATAAATCAGCAGCTAGTAAGTGATCATCACTTGGTACAGAGTCTTTTAACGCGAGGTAAGTTGCGAAGAGACAAGAGAATAACACTGTCTCTCCGGCTAAGAATGTCCAAAATCCAACAAACTTATTTTTACCTTCTGTTGTAGCTGTTTCTGGGTGCTTCGGCCAATTAGCATTGCTTACATTATATTTAACTTCTGCCATTAGTTCGCACCTCTTTTTCTTTCTTCATATTCGCGCATTTCTTTTTCGATACGTTCTTTCTTCACGTAATGACCGTGATCGTCAATCCAAGATCTTGCCATCATAGATAAGAATGTAATCGATAAACCACCAACGAGTAAAATCATTGACCAAGGTCTCATACTTGGTAAGTCTTTAACCGCTGGGATTGCCCAGTCTTGACCAGATGCATGGAATAACGCACCGAATCCTGCGATAAATAATCCTAATGACAAGATTAGCGGGATAATTGAGTTGTTCGGCATATGAATATCCTCAACTGGTCCGGCTGCTGGAATTTCGCCATTGTTTTCTTCTTTTTCAAGTTGTAGAGCGTCTAATCCACGTACTAGTGGAGTCTGGAAGAAGTTGTATTCTGGAGTTGGTGCTGCAACTGACCACTCAAGTGTACGACCATCCCAAATGTCAACGTCAACAACTCTGTCGTTTTTAGCAACTGTAATAATAATGTTAATGACTAGTACGATAACACCGACTGCCATGAGTAATGCACCGATTGTTGATACTAAGTTACCAACATTTAAACCTTGACCGTCTAAGTATGTGAATACACGACGTGGCATACCCCATAGACCTAACCAGTGTTGAATTAAGAATGTCATATGGAAACCGATAGCAAATACTGCCATTTCGATTTTACCTAATGTTTCGTTAAGTTTCGTACCGAACATTAATGGCCACCAGTAGTGAAGCCCTGCTAATATCGCAAATACTACCCCACCTACGATTACGTAGTGGAAGTGAGCTACGATAAAGTATGAGTCATGGTACTGATAGTCTGCTGGTGCAACTGATTGCATGATACCAGTTACCCCACCCATAACGAATGATGGGATAAATGCTAATGCATAAAGCATTGGTGTAGTAAATGTAATACTACCGCCCCAAATCGTTGCGATCCAGTTAAATATTTTAATACCTGTAGGCACGGCAATCGCCATTGTAGCTAATGCGAAAATAGCGTTTGCTGTTGGACCTAAACCAACTGTGAACATGTGGTGTGCCCAAACCATGAATCCAAAGAATCCGATTAATACAGTAGCGAATACCATCGCAGAATAACCGAATAGTCTCTTTCTTGAGAATACTGCAAAAATCTCAGAGAAAATACCGAATGCCGGTAAGATTAGGATATATACTTCTGGGTGTCCGAAGATCCAGAATAAGTGTTCCCAAATAATTGTGTTACCACCAGCTTCAACAATGAAGAAATTTGAACCGAACATACGGTCAAATGTTAGTAAGAAAAGTCCTACTGTTAATGGTGGGAAACCAAACACGATAAGAATTGATGCAACAAGTGCTGTCCATGTGAATAATGGCATTCTCATGTATGTCATACCTGGTGCTCTCATCGTAATAATTGTTGTTACAAAGTTAATACCTGTAATTAAAGTACCAGCCCCTGCAATCTGTAAACCAATTGCATAGAAGTCAATACCATGTCCTGGTGATGCAATAGATAGTGACGCATAACTTGTCCAACCAGCGTCAGGTGCGTCTCCGAATAACCAAGAAATGTTAACGAAGATACCACCTAAAATAAACATCCATACACCTAAAGCGTTCATGAATGGGAACGCTAAGTCACGTGCACCAATTTGTAATGGAACTACTGCGTTCATAAATGCGAATATAATTGGCATCGCAGCTAAGAATATCATCGTAGTACCGTGCATCGTGATCATTTCGTTAAATAATCCAGCAGATAGGAAATCGTTATTTGGTACAGCGAGCTGAATACGAATAAGCATCGCTTCAATACCACCCATGACGAAGAAGAATCCACCAGCAATTAGGTATAAAATAGCGATCTTCTTATGGTCAACTGTAGTAAGGTATTCCCAAATTAAACGACCAAAACCAACTTCTTGCCCATTTACCTTAGCCATGCTTAATTGTCGCCTCCTTCATCATTATCCTCTGCTTCAATTGCTTTTTTCATTTTTTCAACGTCTCCAGAGTTTTTGTCAACTTTAAGCTCCATTAAGTATGCAGCTACTTTTTCAATTTCATCATCGTTTAATTGATAAGCACCAGTCATTTTGTTGTCTGGTTTAATGCTTTCTGGATCTTTGATCCAGTCAATTAAGTTTTCTTCGTTGTGCTCTAGGACACCTGCGATAAGTTCTCTGTCACCAAAGTTTGTAAGGTTTGGTCCAGCCGCACCTGGGTTAGTTGGTGTTACAGAGTGACATCCCATACAAGAGTTGTTGAAAATCTCTTGACCTTCTTTTGCGTCAGAAGAATCTGCTGTTTTACCTTCTTCTTCGAATTCTTTCATATCAGCTAACCACTGATCGAATTCTTCTCTTGGTAGAGCATTTACTTTAAAGTCCATAAGAGCGTGTGATGGTCCACATAACTCAGCACATTTACCATAGAATAAACGATCTGCATTTTCTGCTTTATCGTCATCAAATACTAAGTAAAAGCTGTTAATACCATCTACGTTTGTGTCAAGCTTACCACCAGCTGATGGAATCCAGAATGAGTGTTTTACATCTGCACCTTTAAGGTTGAAGAATACTTTCTCATCTGTTGGAACAACTAGGTCTTGTGAAGTTACAACACCTTCGTGTTCATATTCAAATTCCCACCAGTACTGGTATGCAGTAACGTTAACGATTACTGAATCTTTATTTGCTACACCATCTTCCGTTACCATATCCTCAACGTCCGCTTGTTTGAATGTAATCCAAACTGTTGGAATTGCTAAAATGATAAGTAAGATGATTGGAATTGTTGTCCAAATCACTTCAAGTTTATGGTTACCCGCTACTTGTTTCGGTACAAATGCTTCTCCTACTTTACTTCTACGACTCTTTAGAACAGCGATAGTAAATGTAATCGCAACAGTTCCGACAACAAGTAACATAATTGAAATTGAAAGAACAATTAAGAAAAATTGTTGTTTCCCAATTTCACCAGCAGGTTGTAAAGCACTTAAATTTTCTTTACCACAGCCTGCTAAGAAAATAGCTAGAACAGACATTAACATATAAAATTTTGTCTTCGTCCAACTGTTCTTCATCAATAGACCCCTCTTTCGAAATATAAGTTTAGATTAATAGACCGGCAACTATAATCATCACGTAAAAAATAAGAATGTAATTCAATGAAAATACAAACACTGTTTTTGCGTAGCGTTTGTAATCTGTGATCGGTTTGAACATATTTAAGGATAGTAATAACCAAGATAGGTTAAGTAATGTAATTAGAATTACGAACCAAATCCCTAAATCAGCCATGAAAAACGGAGTAATAATTAATAGTGAAATCCACATCACTATCGATTTAACCGTCCGCTTTTCTCCTTTCACACTCGGTAACATTGGAATGTTAGCCATGCTGTATTCGTCTTTACGGTTTATTGCTAAAGCGTAAAAGTGCGGTGGTTGCCATATAAACATTACAAAGAACATCGCGATAGCGAGTATATGTAAGTTTGGGTCTATAACCGCCCATCCAATTAAGGGAGGTGCTGCTCCTGGTAATGCTCCAACTACTGTATTAATGACATAATGTCTTTTAGAGTAGATAGAATATAGCACTACATAGCCAAAACCAGCTAAGAGGCCAAGCGTCCCTGCAGTCATGTTGATCGAATATAAGAGTGCTTCTCCAATTACAACCATTGAAAAACCAATCCAAAGTATATCTTTACCACTATAAGTACCATCTATGCTTGGTCTGCTTTCTTTCGACTTCATTACTGAATCAATATCCCGGTCATAATAGTTATTCAGCGCTGCAACTCCTCCGATTAAAAGCCCAACACCTAATAGCATGATTAGTAATAATGGTAATGAACTAAAGAAAGAATGGCCGTAATACATTACAGCTAAAAATCCAGCCGCAAATGCTGGAATTAAATTTGCTTTAATGATGCCCTCTTTAATTAGAACTCTAAATGCTTGTTGTCTTTCAACAAATGTCATAGTTTGTCTATTGCTAGACACATGACTCTGCATTCATCCCTCGCCCCCTTTCACCAACATTCTAGTTACTATTAATAATATAGGAAAAGACACCGATAATCTATAGTATTGATAGCTTTTTTTCACAGATTGTTCAAAAATTGTTCAATAATTTTACAATTTATACATTCTATAAGCAATTCACCACTATAGCTCACTGTCATTCACATATAGATTCTACCATAGTTTACGATTTTGTTAAGTATTAAATAGAACTTTAATTATTGCATGTTTGTATATGATGGTTTATATTTATTAATTGAACAGATATATTTAGGGAATTCTGATGAGGTGTTTTCGTTGTATAAAAATTTAAAAATAGTAGCGGTTATTACTACCCTCATTATGGTATTTGTCCAAATTGGTGGAGCTTTAGTTACTAAAACTGGTTCTGCTGAAGGTTGTGGAGACTCTTGGCCGCTATGTCATGGTCAACTAATCCCTAAAGACTGGCCATTAGATACAATAATAGAGATTGCACATAGAGGTGTATCTGGAATTGCAATCATCTTCTTAATTATCTTTGGTGTAATGGCTTGGAAACAACTTTCTCATATTAGAGAAACTAAATTTTTAGTATGTGTGTCGTTAAGCTTCATACTTATTCAAAGTTTAATTGGCGCAGCGGCAGTTGTAGGTTTATGGCATGGTGAGTTTGTACTCGCTGCACACTTTGGTATTTCACTCATCTGTTTTGCAGCAGTATTCGTGCTAACCCTACTCGTGTTTCACGTCGATTTAAAATATGATACAAAGGGTCTTATTATACATAAAGGACTCAGACGCCACACTATTGGTATTATTATCTATATCTATTTTGTAATATATAGTGGTGCATTGGTCCGTCATGCTGACGCTTCTCTTGCATGTACAAGGTGGCCACATTGTATGCCACATCAAATTATGCCAACTAACTTTTACCAAGCGGTTCAAATGGGACATCGTTTCTTAGTACTTATTCTATTCATTTGGATGGTTATCGCAATGATTCACGTACTAAGATACTATAGTAATTACCGCGTCATTAAAAATGGTTGGATTATTATGATGACGCTACTCGTACTACAAATTATTACGGGTGCTTTAACAATATTCACATATGTTAATATTTTCATCGCATTATTCCATGCATTATTTATTACTTTAATATTTGGTATACTTTGCTATTACATTCTACTGATTAGCAGACCAGACTATGAACCATAAAACGCGAGGGTTTTTCCTCGCGTTTTTTGTTATATTAAAAAAAGACGTTTAAAAAACGTCTTTAGTCATATCCATTTTCTCTTCTATATCTAATTTCTTTAACTGCAACACTTAATACGGCAAGTGCAATTGAAATACTTAGAAAACTTGATCCACCAAAGCTTAAAAGTGGTAATGGTACACCTGTAAGTGGTAATGCTTTAGACGCACCACCAATGTTAAAGAAACATTGCACCGTTATATAAATTCCAATACCAAAAGTTACAAGTCTTAAATACAAATCTTTCGTCATTGATGAATAGTAAAATGCCTTAATAACAATTAGCGCATATAACGATAATATAACAAGTACTCCGATAAGACCTAACTCCTCAGCTATTACAGAAAATATGAAGTCTGTTTGTGCTTCTGGTAAATATCCAAGTTTTAATATACCATTTCCGATTCCTTGCCCAAACAATCCACCATTTGAAATTGCAATTAAACTGTTCGTTAACTGATACCCTTCACCATAAGGATCATTAAACGGATGGAAGAATGTGTCAATTCTCGCAAGTTGATAGTCACTTAAGAAGCTTCCTTTAAAAACAATAACTGTTCCAACGATTAATGCAGCTAATCCAATAACTCCTGAAAACACATAAAAAGTAAATTTCTTAGGAAAATTTAAATAGAAAAACATTGAAAATATAATTGCAAATATAATCATTGATGTTCCAAAATCGTTATACGCAACCCATAATCCTATAATCACCATAAAGATAAATGGTGCTAAGTGCTTCACATCCGTTGGGATTAATCGGTTATTTACTCGATGTCTTCTATCGTATACATAAGCAAGGTACATAATAATTACGAGTTTTACAAACTCAGATGTCTGTAAGTTAATAAAACCAAGTCTTAACCAGTTTTTTTCACCGTTAACCTCAGTACCAAATATTTGTGTCATTAAGAGAAACATTATAATTCCAGCGACTAATACAACCGGAACTATTGCTTTTCTATATAATCTTGTATTTGTAAAGAAAGTAATGATTACAAATAACGTTAACCCAAAAATAACATAACGAATTTGTGAGTTAAAAAAGAACTTAGGATCAAAGTTTGTAAAGTCACTACGTGCTGCTTTAACCATGCTTCCGCTATATATCATCACTAATCCAATAATAGATAGTACTATGTATGCAAGTATGATTGTATAATCAATATGCTGATTCGTTTTACTAATCGGATACTTTAGCTTCTTAACTTTTTTCATTCAACCACCAACTAAGACTCTTTCGTCTCTTTTAATTGCTCTCTATGTTTATAGTACGCTTCATGTACTTTAGATACTTGCTTTTCAAGGTCATCTAAAATCATTCTACCTTTTTCTCTATCAACTAAACCCAGTCTAATTGCGAAGTGAATCTCTTTAGATAACCCAAACATTTGCGTATCTAAAACTTCATCGTAAACTGGGCATTGAGGCATTGTCAGGTTATCCATTTGCACACGAATCAGTTGCACAATTCGATCCGCATCTTGTTCGAGTGTTTCTAACGCAAGCTGTCGTAAAGTTTCTTCATTAGACAAGGCCCTTTCCCCCTTTTCATTACAACTAAATACTACTCTACAGCTATGCATTTTTCAAGTAACGTTAACTGTTTAGAACACGATAAATTTGATATAATTTAATTTTAAGGAGGGCTAACATGTTATTACAAATTAAAGGTAATGTAGATTTTGTCATTACAATTGATTCAAGTGCATGGATTTTCGATGATAGAAAAATACATATTGAAGATTTAATTAATGAAGATGAAGAAATTAACTTTGACGACAGCGTTGAATGGAACCGTCAAATTATTGAAGGTGAAACTCTACCACCAACTTTAAAATCAGAGAAAAAATATAGAAATAAAAAAGAAGAATTATTAAACGGTACATTTTTAATGGCACTTGATCCATTTTTAGAATATGCAGAGCCTAAATCTGTCACTTATGAAATTACACATAAAGACGGAAAAACAGCACTCGCTTATAAAGACCGATATGATCATTACGCACAGTTTTCTAAAGACGGTCAAAGACTTTATGAAGACGGCATGGTTGATCTTTTAGTCATAAAAGATGGAGAAATTGTTGAACGTTACGAATACGTCACATCATTTGATTTTGTCTAAAATTTTACCCTGTACGTTTTTACGTACAGGGTATTTTAATTATTTTTTATCAAATGAAATTGTACCTTGTTTCTTTTCTTTATGAAGTCTGTAGCGGTACATCCCCATCACAAATACAATAACAATTAAACACTCTGCGACAGGGTAAAATGCAGCGAAAAATGTGAGTGGTAATGAGAATAATAGCATAATAATATATATAATGATGTTTTGCCATAATTTTAACTTTTTAGCAAAACCTAATATATATGCAAGTACTGAAAGAACATATACAGTTATAAATAATAACCACATTGCAACGTCTGGATTTTGATCAACTCCGTAGAGTTTTCCAAAAAACGACAGTCGGTCATATAAACCACTATCTGACGCATTCATTAATATGAAGGACAAAAGCATTTAAATTCTACTCCTCTTGCTTTTTAGCTTTCTTTTCTGCACGGTCTCTTTCACTTTTACTTAAGATTTTTTTACGTAGACGAATCGATTCTGGCGTAACTTCAACTAATTCGTCGACGTTTATATACTCAAGTGCTTCTTCTAATGTCATAATTCTCGGACGCTTCATTGTTTCTGTTTGATCTTTAGTTGCTGAGCGCATATTTGTATGTGCTTTAGTTTTTGTAATATTAACTCCTAAGTCATTTTCACGAGAGTTTTCTCCGACAATCATACCTTCATACACTTCTGTACCAGGTTCAGTGAAGTTTGTCCCACGGTCTTCTAAGTTCATAATTGCAAATGCACTTGCTGTTCCTTTATTAATCGAAACGAGTACACCGTTACGACGTCCCCCAATTTTACCTTGGATTAATGGACGGTAGTCTTCAAACGTATGGTTTAAAATACCATATCCATGTGTCATCGTCATAAACTCTGTCGTATAACCGATTAGTCCGCGTGATGGTACTAAAAATACTAGTTTTGTTTGGTCATCTACAGTTTCCATATCTAGCATTTCGCCTTTACGTTGCCCGAGTGACTCAATTACACTTCCTGCGTGCTCACTTGGTACGTTAATTTGAACACGTTCAAATGGTTCATGTTTTTTACCATCAATTTCTCTTACGATAACCTCTGGTTTAGATACTTGAAGTTCATATCCTTCACGTCTCATATTTTCAATTAAAATCGATAAATGTAACTCACCGCGTCCAGACACAATAAACTGATCAGGTGTCGCACCTTGATCAACTCTTAATGAAACGTCTGTTTCTAATTGAATATCTAGACGGTCTTTAATTTGACGTGCTGTAACATATTTACCTTCACGACCTGCAAATGGTGAATTATTCACTGAAAACGTCATTTGAAGTGTAGGTTCGTCAATCGTAGGAGCTGGTAATGCTTCTTCAACTTCACGGTCTGTGACTGTTTCACCAACGTTAATATCTTCTAAACCACTCAACGCGATAATATCTCCAGCTTTTGCATGTTCAATTTCAATACGTTTAAGCCCTAAAAATCCGAACATTTTCGTTACTCTAAAATGTTTAATTGTACCATCTAATTTAATTAACGATACATTCTCTCCAACTGAAATATCTCCTCTAAACACTCTTCCAACACCGATACGACCAACATAGTCGTTATAGTCTAAGAGTGACACTTGGAATTGAAGTGGTTCTTCACTATTATCAATTGGTGAAGGTACGTTTTCTAAAATCGTATCGTAGAGTACTTTCATATTTTCATCTTGTGTGTCTGGATCTAAACTTGCAGTTCCGTTCATAGCTGATGCATATACGACTGGAAATTCAAGTTGTTCATCGTCAGCACCAAGGTCGATAAATAACTCAAGCACCTCATCAACGACCGCTTCAGGTCGTGCTTGTGGTTTGTCGATTTTATTGACAACAACGACTGGGGTAACACCTGCGTCTAATGCTTTTTTAAGTACAAAGCGTGTCTGTGGCATCGTTCCTTCAAATGCATCAACGACAAGAACTACTCCGTCTACCATTTTTAAGATACGTTCAACTTCTCCACCGAAGTCTGCGTGTCCAGGTGTGTCTAAAATATTAATTCTTACATCTTCATAATCAATCGCAGTATTTTTAGATAAAATTGTTATACCGCGTTCTTTTTCAATATCTCCGCTATCCATCGCTCGATCTTCAACATGTTCGTTTTCTCTAAATAGACCAGACTGTTTTAATAGTTCGTCAACTAACGTTGTTTTTCCATGGTCTACGTGAGCGATAATTGCTATATTTCTAATATCTTTTCTTTCGTTCATTCAGAAAATCCCTTCGTTTATAGGTTATTTAACTGTCCAATTATATCATACTATCGTTTTTATATGATATAATTAAGAAAATTATACGTGGAGTCGATATACATGCAGAAAAAATCTAAGGCGATTTTTTTCTTCCTTGCAGTTATTGCAATTACACTTCTCGTACTTATATCAGTGTCACTTGCTGAAGAGATGTGGTTATTCGCAATAACTTTAACATTATTATTTTTCGCCACTTTTGGTGTTGGTTTTTCATTAAAGAAAAAGTATAGAGAAAATGATTGGTTATAATTATATAAACATTCTCACTAAATATTCAGTGAGAATGTTTTTTATTTTTTATATAGTTTATCGTGATTTTCTTTAAAAGTATCATTGTTAAATATTTCTAAAATTTCATCGACTAAATCTTTATGACCAGCAACAATACTTGATGCTTCTAATACTGGTACCTCTTCATTTGTTAATGTCACTACTTTAATGCCGAGTTCATTTGCGATAATTCTTCCACCCGCAAAATCCCACGGGAATAACTTATAGAATACTGCTGCCCCGTATTTACCTTCAGCAACATACGTAAAATCGAGTGCTGCACTTCCTCTATTTCGAACTGATCGTGCTTTTACGACAAGCTCTGTAAACGCATCTTTAACATCTTCTTTTAATAGCCACTTATGACTTAACCCGACAATTGTATTCTCTAATGATTGATATTTTACTTCGTTTAGACGTTTCGTATCTCTATAAGCACCCTCACCCGCTTTTGCATGGTAAAGTACTTTATTACTGACGTCATAGACGAAACCACAAAATGGTTCGTTATCTTTATATATTCCAACAGAAATTGCAAAGTTATCGTTTTGATTAATAAAGTTAACTGTGCCATCAATTGGATCGACGATCCACGTATATCCACTTAACTCTGTTACTTCTTTACCGTACGTTTCTTCTCCAACAATTTTATGTTCTGGGAATTGTGCTTTAATACGGTTGTAAATAAAGCTTTCCGTTTCTTTATCGACCGGTGTCACTAAATCGTGCGGTCCTGTTTTTCTTAATACTTCAAAACCTTCTAGACGTCTTGTTTCAATAAAATCTCCAGCATCTTTAATTAACGATTTCGCAAATTCATATACATCCATTTTTATACACCTCAATCATTTGATGATTATCACTTATTATTTTATCATAAAGCTATACATTACATGGAGGCATACAATGAAATATACATTTACTGAAGAAGACTTTAACGTATTTACTCACGATAGCCTTGAAAAAACGATGGAAGAATTAAAGCAACATGCGAGAAAAAAATTAGAACATTTAGGAGACTACTTCACTGATTATTTAACAGAAATAACGGGCGACACACATTATAGTCACGTTGCTCAACATGCGCGTAGAAAGGTTAACCCTCCAATTGATTCATGGGTCGCTTTTGGAACAAATAAGCGCGGATATAAAATGCTTCCGCACTTTCAAATTGGACTATTTAAAGATCACGCATTTTGTCAGTACGGAATTATATATGAAGCGCCTCAAAAATCAGATGCTGCTGAACTCTGGAACCAACAAATTGAAGATATTTTAAATCTCGGAGATAATTATTTCATTACGAAAAATCATATGAAACCTGAAAAGTTATTCATTAAAGATTTAAATGAAACAGATGTAAAAAAAGCAATTGATCGTTTAAGCACTGTAAAATCTGGTGAGCTAATGATTGGTAAATACTATTCACCAGAAGACAGCGCATTAAAATCAGACGAGGCATTTCTAGAAGATTTAAAAGAGACATTTAATACTTTAAATCAGTTTTACATTGAAGAAGAACCAGTTTAATAGACTGGTTCTTTTTTTAATTATAACTTTAAACATGTACTTCTTGGTTAAATTTTTGGTTCATTGTATCTGAATCTTTCTCTTTAATCTTGCCAAAAACGTTTGCGAGTACCGCTCCTGAAAGACTATGCCATACACTAAATAACGCACCAGGTAGTGCTGTGACTGGTTCAAAATGCTGTACTGCGAGTGTGGTTGCAAGTCCTGAATTTTGCATACCGACTTCAATTGAAATTGTTTTTGTATCTGCAAGATTAAATTTAAATATTTTCCCTAATAAAAATCCTGTCACGTAGCCAAGTGAATTATGTAATATAACAACGAGTAAAATAATTAATCCTGACGCTAAAATGTTATCGACGTTCGATGCAGTCACTGCTGTCATCACCCCAAGAATCCATGTCATAGAAATCATTGGTAATACGTCGACGACTCTATCCACTTGTTTTCTAAATAATGATCCGACACCTAAACCGAGTAATACTGGAATTAATACCACTTGTAAAATTGACACCATCATCGCTGAAAATGAAATGTCTAACCAAGTTGAAGCAAGTAATAGCGTTAAACTAGGTGTAACAATTGGTGCAAGTAATGTTGTAACTGTTGTTGCTGCTACACTTAACGCAACATTGCCTTTTGCTAAAAACGTCATAACATTACTTGAAGTTCCTCCCGGACTTGACCCAACTAAAATAACACCAATTGCAATTTCTGGTGGTAAGTTAAATAAAAATACGAGTGACACTGCAATGATAGGCATCACTAAATATTGCGAGAGTGCTAACACAATTACTTTAATTGGTTGTTTAAAAATTTCTTTAAAATCATCGATAGATAAAGTAAGTCCCATTGTAAACATAATGACACCAAGTAAAATTGTTATGTATGGAGCAATCCAAATAAATAGATTCGGGTAAATAAGTGCAATCACTGTAAATAAAATAACCCAAACCGCCATCATATTAGTCATAAACTTTGAAAATTTTAATACATACTGCATATTGATTCCTCCAAATTATAATTATCTGAAAATTCTTACAAATATTAGTTTAACACCTCCCTATCAAAATACAACTAAATTTTCTGAAAATTTAATTTTAGTCAAAAAAATAAGCAACTATTTAAAAAATAGTTGCTTAGAATTATTAATCTTCATTTCTACGATTAACGTTTTCTCGTCTTAGACGCTTTGCATCTTGACTCTCATTAGAACCGCCTCTAATGACAATTTCTTCATCCTCATCTAAGCGAGTCTCTTTATAATCATCTTCATCGACCGCTTCAAACATACGTGTTTTTTCTAAATCTTCTTCTTCATAGTTATCTACAGGACGATTTACTCTTTTGTCTTCTGCAATGCGTACGTCATCATCATAATCATTAAAGTTTCTATTATCATGATGCTCAAATTCATCGACGATTGTTTCTTTATCTTTACGAACAAATAAAAGAATTGCTGCAATAACGAACATTAATGATGAAAATAGTGTAATTATGAACGGCGCAATAATAATCGCAGTAATTAACAGTAACACACCTGCTAATATTCGTTTTCTCATTTTAATTAAACCAATAAATGAAATAATTAAAGGAATTACCCCGATTAAGCTTAGAATCCACATATTACCTATTGAGTCTAAAACCATAGATTCTACTTCTGCTGCACTTATTCCTTGTTCGTTTGCCATATTAATACTTTGTTCACGAATAACATTTACGAAGTCAGGATCTTTTACAAGTGCAAACGATAAGTATGCAATGAATATTACAATCGCAAGTAGTGCAAGCCATCCTAACCAGCCAAAAATCTTTTCTGGAATTCTTGAAATTGGCTCGACTCTAACTGTGTAATCTTTTTTAGCCATATTTTTCACTCCTTTTACTTAGGTGTTATGAATATACCCGATTTCAAAATAGTATATACATTATTTGAAATCTAAGGCTTAATAATATCATTTTTCTCACTATTTTTTAACTGCTTTATTAAATCCCAAGGACGATAATTCGATACTTTCTCAAATTCTTTAAATAGTGTCTTTTCTTCTGCTTTACTCGGGACGATTTGTTTAAATTCTTGATACGCTTGACTTAATATTTCTTGCTTAACGCCTGATTCATACCCTTTTTCTATCATTTGATAAAAATGTGTGACTGCAATCATTTCTTCAGTTGACCAATCGAGGTCTAGTGGGTAACTATATTCCATAAAAAATCCTCCAAATAAAAAAGCGCTCAAACGAGCGCTTTACTAAAATATTATAGTGAGTGAATTGGTTGACCAAGAGCTGCTTCAGCCGCTTCCATTGGCATTTCACCTAATGTTGGGTGCGGGTGAATTGTTAATGCAACATCTTCTAACGTCATTCCTGTTTCAACTGCTAATGCAAGTTCAGAAATAATGTCTGAAGCACCGTCACCAGCTACTTGTGCACCAATAACTAAACCATCTTCTTTACGCGCAACGAGTTTTACAAAACCGTCTGTTTTGTTTAAACCGATCGCACGACCATTTGCAGCAAATGGGAAGCGTCCTGTCACGTAGTCAAGACCTTCTTCTTTTGCTTCAGTTTCGTTAATACCAACTGATGCAAGTTCTGGCTCTGTGAAGCACACTGCAGGCATACCGATGTAATCTACTTCAGATTTTTCACCAGCGATTGCTTCAGCAGCAACTTTTGCTTCGTAGCTTGCTTTATGTGCAAGTGGTAAACCAGGAACGATATCACCAATTGCAAAGATTGAATCTACTGAAGTACGACCTTGTTTGTCCACTTCAATAAGTCCACGATCGTCAAGTTTAACACCGATATCTTCAAGACCGATTTCTTGAGTATTTGGACGACGTCCAACAGTCACTAATACGTAATCTGCTTCGATTTCTTCAGTGTTGCCTTTTTTATCTTCATAAGTAATTTTAACGCCGTTGTCAGTTTCTTCAGCTGATTTAGCCATCGCTTGAGTGACAACTTTTACACCTTTTTTCTTAAGGTTACGTTTAACTAATGAAGTCATGTTTTTTTCGAAACCACCTAAAATATCTTTCATACCTTCTAAAATAGTTACTTCTGTACCTAGATTAGCGTATGCAGTACCAAGTTCTGTACCGATGTATCCTCCACCGATAACAACTAATTTTTCAGGTAGTTCTTCTAAACCTAAAGCGCCTGTTGAATCAAGAACACGTTTACCAAATTCAAACCCAGGGATTTCAATTGGACGAGAACCTGTTGCTACAATTGCATTTTTAAATTCATAAGTTTGTGATTGTTTTTCAGTCGCAACTTTAACGCTGTTTTTACCAGAGAAGTAAGCTTCACCTTTAACAACTTCAACTTTGTTACCTTTAAGTAGTGATTCAACACCACCAACAAGTTGGTCGACTACTTTACCTTTAAATTCTTGAACTTTAGAGAAGTCTAACTCAACATCTTTAGCTTTAACTCCCATATCTTCAGAGTTTTTAGCATCTTGATATCTGTGTGATGAAGCAATTAATGCTTTAGAAGGAATACATCCAACGTTTAAGCACACTCCACCAACTTTTTCTTTCTCTACAAGAACAACTTTTTGTCCTAATTGAGCCGCACGAATTGCTGCTACATATCCACCTGGACCAGCACCAACGACGACTGTGTCTACTTCGATTGCGAAATCTCCTACAACCATTATTTTACCCCTCCATTAATAGTAAATCTGGATTATTTAATAATTTTTTAATATGGTTTAATGCCCTTTGTGCAACTGCACCATCAATTACTCTATGGTCATAACTAATTGAAATTGCGAGAACTTTCGCCGGAACAACTTCACCGTCAACAACGACAGGTTGCTCTTCAATTCGTCCAATACCTAAAATCGCAACTTCAGGTTGGTTAATCACTGGTGTGAACCATTTACCACCTTCAGATCCGAGGTTAGAAATTGACATGCTGCCACCTTGCATCTCTTCCATTTTTAGTTTACCATCTCTCGCTTTAGTTGCAAGTTCTATGATGTCATCTGCGATTTCAAATATAGATTTTGTATTTGCGTCACGAACGACTGGAACAACTAAACCACGGTCAGTATCGGCAGCAATACCAATATCATAGTAATGTTTTCGGATGATTTCATCTGTTTCACTATCGACTGACGTGTTTAATTCTGGATACTTTTTAAGCGCTGAAACTAACGCTTTAACAACGTATGGTAAGTACGTAAGTTTTGTACCTTGTTCTTCAGCGTACGCTTTAAATCTCTTACGGTGATCGTATAAGTTGTCTACAATTACTTCGTCGATATTTGTAACGTGTGGTGAAGTCTTTTTACTTTCAACCATCGCTTTAGCAATTGTACGACGAATTGAAGACATTTTCTCACGTGTCTCTCTACCTTCTGGACGCTCAGTAGTTGGTGTTGACTGAGTCTCTTCAGAAGAACCTTCTTCAGCTTCAGTCGTAGTTTTAGAATCTCCATTCATAAATGATTCAACATCACTTTTTGTAACACGACCATGTTTACCAGTTCCGTCTACTTCAGTAATGTCAACATCATTATCACGAGCGAATTTACGTACTGACGGCATCGCTTTAACAAAACGTTTATCTGTTTCTTTGGAATCATCTTCAGATTTAACTTCTTCTTTAGATTCTGTTTCTTCTTTAGATTCTGTTTCTTTAGAGTCTTTATGTTCATCTTTTGACTCTTCTTTAACTTCTTCTTTTTCTTCAGATTCTTCTTCTACATCGTCACCTGACGTAGTTTCACTACCGTCGTCAATCGTTACAATTGTCGTACCAACAGTTGTTACTTCACCTTCAGCAACGTGAATTTTTTCAACCGTTCCTGACACTGGTGATGGCATTTCTACGACTGCCTTATCGTTTGCAATTTCTACAAGAGAATCGTCTTCTTCGATTTTGTCTCCTTCAGATACAAACCACTTTGCGATTTCCCCTTCATGAATTCCTTCACCGATATCGTGAAGTTTCACTTCATATGCCATGTATTTCCCTCCATCTATTTAGAAGTTGATAACGTCTTTTACTTTTTCAATAATATCATTTTTGTTTGGTAACCAAACTTTTTCTGCTGCAGTAAATGGATATACTGTGTCTGGTGCACTTACACGCATAATTGGTGCTTCTAACGAAAGAATAGCACGCTCTTGAAGTTCAGCAGTTACTTGTCCACCGACACCTGCTTGGCGCTGTGCTTCTTGAATTACAACTGCACGATTTGTCTTTTCAACAGATTTCACAAGTGTTTCATAATCTACTGGCGATACTGTTCTAAGATCAATAACTTCAGCAGAAATATCTTCTTTTTCTAATGCTTCAGCTGCGGCAATTGCTTCATGTACCATTGCACCGTATGCAATGAGTGTAACGTCAGTACCTTCACGTTTAACTGATGCTTTACCAATTTCAACTTCATAATCTTCTTCAGGTACCTCTTCACGGAATGAACGGTAAAGTTTCATATGCTCTAAGAAAATGACTGGGTCATTTGAGCGGATTGCTGAAATCAGTAATCCTTTAGCATCTGTTGGCGTTGAAGGAATGACTACGCGTAAACCTGGTGTTTGTGCCATTAAACCTTCTAATGAGTCTGCGTGTAGTTCAGGAGTGTTTACGCCACCACCAAATGGTGCACGAACTACAATCGGTGTGCTTTTAGATGCACCAGAACGATATCTATGACGCGCAATTTGTCCTGCGATCCCGTCCATTGCTTCAAATAAGAATCCAAAGAACTGAATTTCAATAACTGGACGATACCCTTCTAATGTTAAACCTAAACCAAGTGAAGCAATCGCACTTTCAGCAAGTGGTGTGTCGAACACTCTGTCGACTCCAAATTCTTCTTGAAGTCCTTGTGTCGCTAAGAACACCCCACCGTTAACTCCAACGTCTTCACCAAATACGAGTACATCTTCGTCGTTTTTAAGTTCTGTTTTCATCGCTTCAGTGATCGCTTGGATCATTGTTAATTCAGCCATTAATTACGACTCCTTCCCTTTGTAGTATTCATATTGTTCTTTAATGTTTGATGGATTCTCATCATACATTAAGTCCATTAAACCAGTAATAGATTGTGGTGTGACTTTGTCAGCTTCTTTAATTGCTTTTTTAACTTCTTCACGTGCACGTTCCATTACTTCTTTTTCTTTTTCTTCATTCCATAAATCTTTAGATTCTAAGAATTTTCTGAAACGAACGACTGGATCTTTTTTCGCCCACTCATTATCTTCAGACTCTTCACGGTAACGAGTCGGATCATCTCCTGATAATGTGTGTGCACCGAATCTATAACATACTGTTTCAATTAATGTCGGGCCTTCACCTTTGATTGCACGCTCACGTGCATCTTTAGTTACTTTATAAACAGCAAGTGCATCCATACCGTCAACATGAACAGACGGAATACCTGCTGCGACACCTTTTTGTGCTAAAGTCTTTGCTTGAGTTTGGAGTGATCTCGGTGTAGAGATTGCATACTGGTTATTTTGAACGACGAAAATTGCTGGCGCTTTAAATGCACCTGCAAAGTTAATACCTTCATAAAAATCCCCTTGTGAAGTACCACCGTCACCAGTGTAAGTAATCGCTACATTTTCTTTTTCTCTCTTTTTAAGTCCGAGTGCGACACCTGCAGTTTGAACGAACTGAGCACCAATGATAATTTGCGGGCTTAGAGCGTTTACGCCTTCAGGGAACTTGTTACCCTCAAAGTGTCCTCTAGAGAATAAAAATGCTTTATATAATGGTAACCCGTGCCAAATTAACTGTGGAACGTCACGATATCCTGGTAAAACGTAATCTCCTTTTTCAATCGCATAATGACTTGCGATTTGTGACGCTTCTTGTCCTGCAGTTGGTGCATAGAACCCTAAACGTCCTTGACGGTTTAATGAAGTTGAGCGTTCATCTAACACTCTCGTCCATACCATACGTGTCATAATTTCAACTAAATCATCATCAGATAAATCTGGCATTTCATTTTTATTAATGATTTTACCCTCTTCATCTAATATTTGAAAAAGCTCAAATGATTCTTCAATATCATTTAATTGAGCCACCGGATCAAACCCTTTTTTCTTCGGTGCCATACTTCTTCACCATACCTTTCATAAAAATGCTTACATTTATGATAACACAAACTAATATATCATATAAAAGATATCAGCTTTTAAAGCATTATTAAGTATTATCATTATAGATAGTTTAAAGTTATGAATGGTTGTTTTTGATATATTTCATAGAATTATTGTATAATTAAATGAATGAATTAACGACAGTAGGAGAGATTATATGCTTACTATGGATGATATTGTCAGAGATGGACATCCGATCTTAAGAAAAAAAGTTAAAGAAATTACAGAAATTGACGAAGAGACAAAACGTGAATTACGTGAAATGAGAGAATTTCTCATTAACTCTCAAGATGAAACACTCGCTGAAAAATATAATTTAAGAGCTGGAGTTGGACTCGCTGCACCGCAAATTAATTTAGATAAGCGAATGATTGCAATCTATATTACAGATGAAGATAATCAACCCGTCCACGACTTAATGCTCATCAATCCAAAATTAAAAAGCCACTCAGTCCAAGAAACATACATTCCTGGTGGTGAGGGCTGCTTAAGTGTTGATGAAGATATTGACGGCATCGTGCATAGACATAAACGTTTTAGAGTGACTGCTTTAGATATCGACGGCAACGAAGTCGAGATTAAAGCAAAAGGCCTGCTTGCGGTTGTACTCCAACACGAAATGGACCACTTAGACGGCATTATGTTCTACGACCATATCGATAAAGATAATCCTGAAGTGCCTCATAAAAATGCGGTACCTGTAGAATAATTAAATAAAATCATCATTACGAACAGTATAAGGAATTTTTTTATCATCGAGTAATTCTGTTAATTGCTCGTACGTTTCTTTGTTTAAAATTTCAGGATCTAAATCGTGGGGAAATGTATGATGATTGTTACTCGTCGTAACAACATTCCCGTAGATAACATTCATTATATACATGTTATCTCTCATGTTAAATTCGACGAGCTGAAACGGTTTGTCCTCACGTTTAGTTTCTTGTTTAATTTTGTCAAAAATCGCCAAGGCATCCATTAGTCTACCTCCTTTTTTATTATTATAAAGTCTTTGCAACCTTTTCGTCTATGAGGTAAAATAAACTTAAGTAAAAAGGTACGAGTTGTGTTGAGACAATTTAACACTAATAGATAGACTCAATAACATCTAAAGGCCGTATTGGCGGTTTGCAACTAAGTATAAAAAGGATATCCATCCGGTTGAAAGATGTGCTTACAGGTTGAGCACATCTTGTTTTTTTATTAAATAATTAAGGAGTTATTAAGTATGAATATTTTTAAAGTATTTTATCAAAACCATAAAACACAGCGTATTATACGTGAAGAAACATTATCAGTTTACATTGAAGCAAAAAATATTGAACAAGTAAGAAAGTATTTTGCTGATAAAGAAGTTACACTAGAGCACATTGAAGCGTTAAGTCCCGATCATTTAGCCTATGAAAAAGAACATAATGAAAACTTTGAGGTTATTAAGCTAGATGAGTAAAACTTCTAAAGTAAATGTTTTCGCCCTAGGTGGACTTGGGGAGATCGGGAAAAACACTTACTGTGTGGAATATAAAGATGAAATTATTATTATTGATGCAGGGATAAAATTCCCAAGTGACGATGAACTTGGTGTCGATTACGTTATCCCAGACTACACTTATTTAAAAGAAAATGAAGATAAAATTAAAGCGCTTGTCGTTACGCATGGTCACGAGGACCATATCGGTGGAATTCCATTTTTATTAAAAGAAATTTCAGTACCAATATATTCTGGACCACTTGCGCTTGGTTTAATACAAAATAAATTAGAAGAACATAAACTCATGCATCGTACGTCTTTAAATCCAATTGACGAATCCGATGTATTAACGTTTGAACATTTGTCTGTCGAATTCTACTTAACAACACACTCAATACCTGAAGCATACGGAGTCGTTGTAAAAACACCTGAAGGAAACATCGTTCATACAGGTGACTTTAAATTTGACTTCACGCCTGTCGGTGAACCTGCAAATATTGCGAAGATGGCTAAACTTGGCGAAGAAGGTGTTCTTCTACTACTTTCAGACTCAACAAACGCAACAGTACCAAACTTTACGATAAGTGAAAAAGAAGTTGGTCAAAACGTAGAAGATATATTTAGACAATGCTCCGGTCGTATCATATTTGCTACTTTTGCTTCAAATATTTACAGAGTGCAACAAGCAATTGACGCAGCTGTAAAATTCAATCGTAAAATTGTCGTTTTCGGTAGAAGTATGGAAAACAACATTAAAATCGGTCAAGAACTTGGCTATATTAAAGCACCTGTTGATACGTTCATCGAAGCAAAAGAAATTAATCGTTATGAAAAACACCAAATTATGATACTTTGTACAGGATCTCAAGGTGAACCGATGGCGGCACTCTCACGTATCGCAAACGGTACACACCGACAAATTTCAATCATTCCAGACGATACGGTCGTATTTAGTAGTTCACCAATTCCAGGGAACACGATGAGTGTAAATAAGACGATCAACGCTTTATATAAAGCAGGTGCAGATGTTATTCATGGCCCACTGTCAAACATCCATACGTCAGGACACGGTTCTCAAGAAGAACAAAAACTGATGTTACGACTCATTCGTCCAGAGTACTTTATGCCTATACATGGTGAATTCCGCATGCTAAAAATTCATAAAGAACTCGGTATCGATACAGGTGTTGATAAAGATAAAATCTTCTTAATGGAAAATGGAGATGTCTTATCAATCGATAGAAACAGTGCAGAAGTATCTGGTAAAGTACCTGCAGGTACAGTATTCGTTGATGGTATCGGCATTGGAGATATTGGAAATATTGTCCTTCGAGATCGTAAAGAACTATCTGAAGAAGGTCTAGCAGTCGTCGTCGTATCGATTGACTTTAAAACAAAAACATTACTCTCTGGACCAGATATTATTTCTCGTGGATTTGTATATATGAGAGAATCATTTAAACTCATCCGTAACTCAGAAAAGCGATTAAAAGATTCTATAGAAAAATTACTCGAAGAACAAGAAAATGTCGAATGGTTCAACGTGAAGCAGTTAATCATTCAAGAACTATCGAACCATTTATATAAGAAAACACATCGTAAACCGATGATTTTACCAATGATTATGCGCGTCAACGATGAAACATTAGAAAATAAAAAATAACACAAAAATACCCGTTACAATTAAGTAACGGGTATTTTTTAATGGTCTCCCATGACAATTTCAAATTTAGATAAATCTTGGTCACTCGCAATTAAAATTAGTATATCATCTTCTATAATTTTAGTATTTGCATCTGGTGAGACAATGATGTGTTCATGTCTTTTGATTGCAAGTACTGATACTCCAAATTCATTTCTAAAGTCGAGTTGTTCGAGTGTTTTATCAGTAAAATCATCAATTGCTTTAAACTCTACAATTGAATGGTCATCGGATATTTCTAATATATCGAGTGTATGTGCTGAAACAAGTCGATGTGCGAGTAATCGACCAATATCTCGTTCTGGATGAATAACTGCATCTGCGCCGATTTTTTCTAACACTCTGCCATGATAATCGTTTTGTGCTTTTACCGTGACTTTCTCTACTCCAAGATCTTTTAAAATTAATGTCGTTAAAATACTTGCTTGGAGATTTTCACCGATAGCGACAATTACATGGTCGAAATTTGTGATCCCAACACTTTTCAGCACATTTTCATCCATCGTATTACCAATGACTGCTTCAGTCACCATATCTTTATAATCATTAATAACCGCTTCGTCTTTATCAATTGCAAGTACGTTTACGTTAAGTTCTCTTAACTCTTTAATAATGCTAGAACCAAATCTTCCTAGACCGATGACTGCAAACTCTTTTTTCATAATTTACTCCTTACCTTGTACGTAGTCTTTGTCAAATAAGAATAATCTCATTAACATTATAAGACTTGGTATTAAGAGTAGTAAACCTAAAATGAATACAATAACGAGTGCGATTGCCATCGAGTCGTTAACTACAGAATCAAGTTCAATGAACGGATATAAAATATACGGCAATTTACTTATACCATATCCGAAAAATGCCGTTGCGAATTGAAGCATAATCATAATAAACGCAACACCATAATTTTTCTTTTTATATACTAAGTAGATCGCAACTAACATAAATACGAAACTTAACAAGAATAAGTACCAGTAATTTTGTGTCGCATTGTCAAAATGTTCTCTATTAGTCGCACGAAGCTCTATAAAAACAAATTGTGTAATGACGAGCATCGGTATTGTCCACGTTAAGAACCATGTTCTCGTTAATTTAACTGCTTCATATGCTTTTGCACGGTTTGAGTAAAATAGTAAAAATCCACTTGAAATATAAAGTACTGAGATTACTGCTAAAAATACGACAGACCATGCGTAACCGTTAAAGAATAACTCTATAAAGTCAAGATCTAATCCAGCGCTAGTCTCTTCAATAAATCCACCTTCAGCAATTACTAAAGCGACTGATAGAGACGCTGGTATGAATAACCCTGTCACTCCGTATAAAAATGCCCAGACCATATTTGAATCTTTTGCGTACTGGTTAAATGCATAGTAGCTTCCTCGAATCGCTAACATAATTAATGAAATCGATGCTGGAATAAGTAACACTGTCCCTAAATAATACGCAGTATCTGGGAAGAACCCAACAATTCCAACGAAGAAGAATACAAAGAATACGTTTGTTACTTCCCATACAGGGTTTAAATACCGAGTAATAATTGGTGTGATGATATTATCTTTACCTGTAAGTTTTGCATAGAAGTTATAAAACCCTGCACCAAAGTCAATCGATGCAATCACCACATAACTGTATAAAAACGTCCATAAAACCGTTATACCTAAAGTAGCGAAATCCATTAGAATCGACCTCCAGTCTCATCTAAACTCTCTTTGCCGTAGTATTCGATTTGGCTTTTTGTTGCTGACTTATCTTTAAACATACGTGTCATAACTAAAATCGTCGTCGTTACTAAAACGAAGTATAAAATACCGAATAGGATTAATGTTAAACCTAAACCGCTCGCTTCAGTAATTGCTTCACTGACTCGCATGTATCCTCGGACGATCCATGGCTGACGTCCAAGTTCAGCTGTAAACCAACCCGCTTCAATCGCTAAAAATGATAACGGTCCAGTTAATACATATAGATATAACATCGGTGTGCTATATAGAAAATCTTTCTTAAAGAAATGCAAGATGAAGTATAAAATACTCACACCTAAACCAAACATTCCGAAAAATACCATGACGTCAAAGAAGTAATGTATAACGAGTGGTGGCCATTCATCTTCTGGAATGTCGTTAAGTCCTGTCACTTCAGTACTTGGTTTCCAGTCCGATAAAATACTTAATGCGCTCGGGATATGAATCGCACCTTTAACTTCTTGTCTTTCTTCATCAAGAACTCCAAATAAAATAAGGTCAGCATTACTTTCAGTCTCAAAGTGCCACTCCATTGCTGCCAGCTTTTCTGGTTGATTTTCATGTAAATATTTTGCCGAAAGGTCCCCAGCAAGAAGTGTGAGTGCTGACATGATTAAACCGATTGTCATCATAAATTTTAAACCTTTTTTATGATACTCACGGTCCTCATCAAATTTTGCTTTTAATAATTTAAATGCTGCGATTGATGCCATAATGAATGCTGCAGTCATATAAGCAGTCACTAATACGTGAAATACTCTTTCTGGCATTGAAGGGTTAAACATCGCTTTAAGTGGATCGACATTTACTAACGTACCGTTTACAATTTCAAATCCAGCTGGTGAGTTCATAAAACTATTCACCATCGTAATAAATACTGCTGAAATTCCTGCACCAAGCACAACTGGAATTGTTAAGTACCAATGATGCCAGCGATTCGTAAATCTATCCCATGTATATAAATAAATTCCTAAAAATATTGCTTCAAAGAAAAACGCAAATGTTTCCATGAATAGTGGTAACGCAATAATATGACCTGCAAGCTGCATAAACTCTGGCCAAATGAGTGATAATTGAAGACCGATAATCGTACCTGTTACAACACCTACCGCAACAGTTACTGTGTATCCCATTGCGATACGACGCGCCATTGTTAAGTAGTGGTAGTCATTCTTTTTAATACCTAAAAATTCTAAAACCATAATAAGTAACGGAATACCTACACCTATGGTCGCGTAAAGAATATGTACACCAAGTGTTAAACCGGTCAGTATTCGACCAATTAAAACATCTTCCATTTTTCTCCTCCTTATATATATTTAAAATACTCTTTGTTGTATATCAATTATAATATACATGTTCAACTGTTCACAAAAGTTTTGCGTTACAGTAAAAAAATAACCTAAATACATTGTATTTAGGTTGACTGATTTAATCTGCGTGCAACAGAGAGTATTTCTTCTTCTGTTTCAATGTGATTGATTAGCGGGCGTAATCTACGAAGTTGTTTAATTTTTAATTGTGATATTTTTGATTTTACTTCGACCATTTTATTTGGATCGATACTAATATGACGAATACCAAGCCCAAGTAATATTGGTATTGCTTCAATGTTTTGTGCAAGTACGCCACAAATCGAAACTGGTATGTTGTGCTTTTTACCACTTATTACGACATTTCGTATTACTTTAAAAATACTCGGATGCATTGACTGAGCAAGTGTATCAAAGTTCGGACTCGTTCGGTCAAATGCGAGTAAAAACTGTGTTAAGTCATTCGTACCGATGCTTAAAAAATCTGCATACTTTGCGAAACTATCGACATGTATCGCTGATGCAGGTGTTTCAATCATTGCACCAAGTGGTATTTTCTGTTCTGTCATTCTTAAATGGATTTCTTCTTCACGAAGTATATTTTGTATCCATAAAAATTCCTCAACAGACGTTACCATCGGCACCATAATTTTTACTGTACCAAATCGACTCGCACGAATAATCGCTCGAATTTGTTGGCGAAGTGTTTGTTCATAAAGTTTTAAAAATCTAACACCTCTTGTACCTAGTGCTGGGTTAATTTCGTCGAGTAATTCCTTTGGGTGATATGGTAAAAACTTATCTCCACCGATATCGAGTAAACGAAACGTCACGTCTTCTAGAGATTTTACGACCGATTCATATACTCTATTTTCATCAGATTCTTTTGGGAAATCATCGTGATCCATATACATAAATTCTGTACGCATTAACCCGACACCTTCAGCTTTATAGCGAAGCGCTTCTTCAACGGAAGACTGAATCGAAACATTCGCTGACACTTTAATTTTGACGTGATCTTTTGAATACGTTTCTTTTGTTAAGTCAATATCACTATCATCGTCATCTTCTTCTACGAGTGTAACAGCTTCTAATTCTTCTTTCGTCGGTGCGAAATTAATTATACTTTCATGACTATTTAAAATTGCAAAATTATGATTTCTCGCATGATGAATCGCATCTTCCACGTTAAATAAAGCAGGTATTCCTTTTGACATCAGTAATAATCCGGTATGTGAATGTTTGGCACCAGACTCTAATACGACACCTTTAACAAACTTTTTGTCTAAACTTGCAGTAATAGATGGCGGAAGTTCTTTTGCGATAATAATTGTATCTGAATTAAGTAGTGATAAGTCTACTCTAGGTGTATCAAGAAGATTTGCGATAATACGTTCAGTTAGGTCAATGACATCATTTCTTCTCGCACGTAAATACGCATCATCAATCGTATCAAAAGAAGCTGTCAGTGCATCTTTTACAAAGTTAACTGCATACTCTGCTGTTTTTTTCTGATCAATTACTTCTCTAATATCTCCGATAAAGTACGGATCTTCAAGCATCATAATTTGTGCTTCTAAAATTGCTTCGTCGCCTAAAGAAATAGAGAACTCCCTATTATCTTGAATAACACGAAGTTCTCTTTTTGAGGTTTCTATAGCGATATCTAAACGTTGATATTCTTTCCAAGTTGAAGCAGCATCGATTGAATTTGAGTTGATATCAAAGAAAACATCTTCGACAATGATTACTTTTCCACTTACAATTCCAGGCTCAACAGTGATACCTGTTAATTTACTCATCACCTATCAAACCTTCATGGATCAATGTATCTTGAATGGCTTGAAGTGCTTCTGTCTCGTCATCACCGTATGTGTGAATTGTAATCTCCGCGCCTTTTCCAACACCAAGTGACATTACACCCATGATAGATTTGAGATTTACTTTTTTACTGTTATATTCTAGGTCAATGTTAGACTTAAACTTTGTTGCTGTTTGTACAAGTTTAGTCGCAGGTCTCGCATGGATACCTGTTTCATCGACAACAGAAAACGTTTTTTTCTGCATGTTCTCTCTCCTTTACAAAACGCCTAAACATATGAATTATAATAATTGTACACGATTTCACAGAGAATTTCATTAAAAGTTATTACACATTTATGAATTTTTAAGTTGTTTTACAACAAAATCAATATGACTGTCGCCGAGCTTTTTCATAAGATAAAAACTTACAACTCCATTTACACTGTGTGTAATCACTTTAGATACGGCAAGTGATGGTTTTTTATCTTTTTTAGAAAAACCACCGACAGCTTTTAATAATACTTTCGATGAAAACTTAGACACAACATCACCCGCACCACTAGAAAACATAATCATGATACGTGTTTTAAGAGCATCCGCATTATCTTCGATGTCTTTTTTCGTTACACCGAAAACTTCATTAATTTCATCTTCAATTTCTGCCATATATTTAACGTCTGTACCTAAGTCTAAAAGAGGTACTGGAAGTGCTGCAGCAACACCTGATTTAATTGCTTTTTTCTTAACGAGTTCTCTTGCCTCTTGAATTTTTGCATTTAATTGTTGATCTGTAAATTCATTCATGATAATCCTCCTAATTACTGTTTCTTTCATTTAATAATGTTATCACAATTAACGCCGCTAGACTTGATGTACGGTCGTCGATGTCTAGTGGTGGCGACACTTCTGAAATATCAAACGATGAAAGATTTTCTAGTGATGCGAAATATTTCACTGTTTTAATAATTTCTTCAGCAGTAAATCCGTTAGGTGCTGGGGCACTTGTTCCTGGAGCATATGACTGCTGAATACTATCCATACATAATGTCATAAATACATAATCATAGTCTTCAAGTGCTGTTTTTATTGCGGATAAATACGAATCATTACGTAACTCATCAAGTGTCCAATACTTAACGTTAAATTTCTCTGCATTTTCATACAGTGATTTCGTATTACTAAACGGTTGAATTCCGATGACAAAGTAGTCAATCTTATCGTCTTCACTTAACATTTCGTAAAACATCGTACCAGAACTTTTTTCTTCATTTCTTAGATCAAAATGTGCGTCGATGTTTAATACTGCGATGCGTTTATCTTTATAAACATCACGCACTCCTAAATAGTGACCATATGCTGTTTCATGTCCGCCACCTAAAATGACTGGGAAGTTATCATGACTCAGTAATTTGCTGACTGCTTTACCGAGTATTTGCTGAGATGTTTCAAGATCTTCAGTACCTTCAACACTGCCAGCATCAAATATTGGTGACGTATATGAAAGAGAAGATAATTTTTCTCTAATTTTTTCAGGTGCTTCTTTTGCTCCAATACGTCCTTTATTTCTTCTAACACCTTCGTCAGACATAAACCCAATGATTACGTCACTATTTGCCTCATTCGTATATGGTTCAACAATTTGATGAAACCGTTCTGGACGATTTGAGTCAATACGTCCACTATAATTATGCTTTTTCATCTTTTTCACCTCTAAAGGTTTTAAATATACTCATTAATAAAAGTGGTGTCGTAAGTAACACGAGTGCAAAGTTCAACGGAAGTATAAATATACTTAACTCGACATCTCTAAATAGCGTTATAAATAAGCTTGTAGTTACTTTTAACCATAATGCAACAATTATAATCATTTGACGGTTATATGCTGTATTTCTTACCGTATTTAAAATCGTAAAAATAATGTAAAGTAATGCGAGTACAAATGTAAGTGCTAAGTTAAACCATTCATACATATATTTAATATTTGAAATTTTAAATAATCCTTCAAAGACAACGTTGTTACGGTTGTTAAACTCTAAAAATATAACGAGTAAAGTTAATATTCCGAGTACGAGTTCAATATAGTTCACTCTTATCCATTTCACCGGCTGTATTTCAAAGAAATCATAAAACTTTTGGATAATTTTATCTCTAAAATTATAAACTGGCTGCATAAATTTAAAATACTTATTCACATCGACGTCAAACTTTAATTTACGTCTCGATGCGACACGCGACATCTCATTTTTTTCTTCTTTTACTGGACGCTTTAAAATGTTTTCTGATTTAGATAAAAACACACCAACTGATAGACTCAGTAAGCCAAGTATCCACGTCATCGTAAAGTACATATTAATTGAAAGAACATCCGTAGGTCTTAAACCAGAATCGATATTGTTATAGACACTATTTTGTGTAAAGAAGTACGCAACAGCATAGAAAAATAGAATCACTAAATAGTGTGCTTTTCGGTATTTCTTATCAAAATATTCGTTAAAAACGTTATAAATCATATGTACAATAAACGCGACTAAAAATAGCATACTCGTCCAACCGTAGACGTTAGACATTAAAACAGTTGTCCAAATAAACATTAAAAACGTTAAACTAAAGAAGAAGACGATAAAACGTCTGTCATAATACGTTGTACGGTTCATCACTCTAGAGAACTTAAACATTACCCCACCAATCGCAACTAAAATAACACCAGTTAAAATAGTAATTAATGGCGAGTGCTGAAAGACTACACCTAATATATTTCTAAGTTCGATAAAGAAAATATTAATAAAATCAAACACATTTTTTACTTTCTCGTTAGATCCACTTTCAGGTGTTGTAATTCCTTTATAATTAATTAAAATAAATAATCCTTGTATTAAAAAAAATATCCCAAGCAACGAACAAGCGATCGTTTCCTTATGGTCATTAAAACGTGTATACATCGTTTCACCTCTTAAAATATTATAACTAAAACGACAATTTAAATCATTTAATATAAAAAGACGAGCTTCGCTCGTCTTTACTTATTTCGATATAACGCGCGGTGTCCAATATCTTCTCTATAATAAAAATCACCATCGTTATATTTAATTAGCTGGATATTTTCATACACGTTATCTAGCGCTTTTTCAATCGTATCTCCGTGATTACAAACCATAAGTACTTGTCCTTTACTCGAAATATAACTACCGTCTTCTTTTTGAGATACTCCACTAATATACATGTGCTTTTTTAACTCTTCCGGAAACTCTAGTGGAAGACCAAAATTTTCTTTATATGGATAGTCTTTTGTCGCAAGTACTACACCTGCCATATAGCCCTCTTTCCACTTCATTTCAAAAGGTTCTTTACGTTTTAGTTTCTCTAACATATTTAAAAAGTCATTTTCTAGCATACTCATTAATACTTGAGCTTCTGGATCACCAAAACGTGCGTTATACTCAATCACTTTTACACCGTCTTTAGTATTCATAGCACCGAGATATAATACACCAAAGTAGTTCATTCCTTCTTCAACCATTGCTTGAACCGTTGGTGCGACAAGTTTATCAATTGCTTCTTGACGAATCGTTTCGTCTATATGTGTGACTGGTGCATACGCCCCCATTCCGTCAGTATTTGGGCCAACACCCTTTTTATAAGCGGACTTATGGTCTTGAGCAATAATTTCAAACGGATGAAACACATCTTCATTGACAAGCACCATAAGTGAAAATTCTTCACCGTCTAAATACTCTTCGATAATAATTGGTTCGATTTTTAGTGTATCTTCAGCTTTAAACTGAGCGATGTGATCGAGTGCTTCAATGCTTTCATCTAAATTGTTAGCGACGACGACTTTTGTAATATCTCCAAGCCCGTCGTGTTTAATAACGACTGGAAAGTCCGTATTCTCTAAGAAATTTTTTGCTTCATTATAATTTGAAAATATTTTATAATCCGCAGTTGGAATGTTGTATTTATCTAATAACTGTTTTGTAAAAATTTTTGAAGTTTCAATTGACGCCTCGTGTCTACGTGGACCGAATACAGTCAGACCATATTCATCGATTAAAAAGTCTGCAAGCCCTTTTTCAAGTGGCTCCGGTGGCCCAATAATGACCCAGTCAATTTGATGCTCGATACAAATACCTGCAATTGCATCAAAATCATTTGGATCTACACGGTACATCACTTCACAAATGTCATTCATGCCAGCATTACCAGGTATTGCAATGATGTTGTCCGCGGCTTTAGAGTCAGCAAGCATCTTAACGATTGCGTGTTCTCTGCCGCCACTACCTATAACTGCTACATTCATTTTACATTCTCCTAAGTTTGCTTTTCTAGTTACATTATACAAAAAACGTTTTCAATATGGAAATGCTACGTGTATGTATTTGACTAATCGTCTACACTAGAAATTTTTAGTAGAATTTGTAATAATGAAAGTAACAAACATTAGGAGGACTTTTCATGTCAGCAGAATTATTAAATGGTCGCGAAATCGCTAAAGATTACCGCGCAGGTTTACAAGAACAAGTAGAAGCACTAAAAGAAAAAGGAATTACTCCAAACTTAACAGTAGTAATTGTTGGTAATGATGGTGCTTCACTATCTTACGTAAAATCAAAAAATAAAGCAGCAGAAAAAATTGGTATGGCTTCTGATATCGTACACTTAGAAGAAAGTGCAACTGAAGAAGAAGTTCTAGATACTGTACGTCGTTTAAATGAAGACGAAAATGTACACGGTATTTTAGTACAAGTACCTCTTCCAAAACAAGTCGATGAAAATAAAGTTCTTGAAGCAATCGCACCTGAAAAAGACGTGGATGGTTTTAGCCCAATCAACATCGGTCGTCTTTACACTGGTCAAGAAACATTCATTCCATGTACACCACTTGGAATTATGGAATTATTAAAACATACTGGATCACTTGAAGGTAAAGATGTTGCAGTTATTGGTCGTTCACATATCGTTGGACAACCGGTTGCGAAATTACTCACTAACGAAAATGCAACAGTGACATTAATGCACTCACGCACTAAAAATATGGTTGAAAAGCTTAAAGACTTTGATGTTGTTGTATCTGCAGTTGGTAAACCAGGTCTTGTTAAAGGTGAAGACCTTAAAGAAGGTGCAATCGTTATTGACGTTGGTAACACTGTAGTTGATGGTAAACTTGTTGGAGATGTTGATTTTGACTCAGCACAAGAAGTTGCAAGCTACATCACACCAGTACCAGGTGGGGTTGGTCCATTAACAATTACAATGGTACTTAACAACGCATTAATCGCTGCTAAACGCGCAAATAACATTGAATAATATGTTTTATAATTTTTTAAGGTATGCCTCGGCATACCTTTTTTTATTTCTTTCATAATTTATATTACTTAAACGCTTCTATTACTTCTGATACTACTTTTTTCTTTTTCAAATTCATAGTAAACTATTATTAAGATGTTCGAAGGAGAATTTAGTATGAAAACTACTTTAATAAAAATAATGATTGGTTTACTACCGACTGCATTTTCTACAGATGCAGTAGATGTTGATTTACCTCAAGATGAAAATAATGATGATTCAACTTCTATTGAGTCAATCATTGAGGAGTATAATAATAATTATCCAATGATCTACAATATCGATGAGACAAATGTTCAAGTTGGAGATGAGTTTGACCCACTTGCTGGAGTGTACGCAGTCGATTCAACAGAGGATTTAACATCTGATATTGAAGTTGATGGTGACGTAGATACTGATACTGAAGGTCAATATGTACTGACATATAAAGTAACAAATAGTGATGGTGCTTGGTATGAAAATAACCGACTCGTTACTGTTTCACAAAACGAATCTACAGAAATTCCAAAGTCTCCATCAAAAGAAAATTCGGGATCTAGAGTCATTTTTGAAAATGTAAAAGACGTCACAATTCAGTCTGGAGAATCATTTGACCCTAAAGAGAACGTCACAGTTATCGACACAGATGGTCACGATATTACTGAAGACGTACATATCGTAGGAGATAAAGTAGATACAAATAAAACAGGCGAATATTATATCGCATATACAGTCATCGACCGATTCGGTGAGCCAAATGCAAAAGCAATTACTGTAACAGTGCAATAAAAAAAGGATGAGACATTTTGTCTCATCCTTTAATTTATATTACTTAAGTGTTTCACTAATTGCTTGAGTAAAGTCATCAAAGTCATCTGGTGTACGACTTGTAATTAAGTTTTTGTCGACAATTACTGATTTGTCTTCCCAGTCCGCACCAGCGTTGATTAAGTCAGTTTTAACGTTTTTAACTGATGTTAAGTTTCTACCTTTTAGAAGACCAGTATCAATTAAGAATTGTGGTCCGTGGCAAATTGCGAACACTGGTTTGTCATTTTCTAAGAAATGACTTGCGAATTTTGCAGGTCTATCTTCAGCGTCACCACGTAAGATATCTGGTGAGAACCCTCCAGGTACAAGTAAAGCATCGTAGTCTTCAGGATTAGCATCCGCGACTGAAGCTTGTGCTTCAAAGTTTCCGCCATTTTTACCTTTAACGTCTTTACCGTCTGGTGAAATAACGTCTACTTCGTATCCTGCTTCAACAATTGTATCTTTTGGAGTTGTAAACTCACTATCTTCAACCATATCTGTCATTAATACTGCGACTTTTTTAGCCATAGACTAATTACCTCCTAAAATGTTGTGTAGTTAATATATAACCACTTTACCTTCTTCTTAAACATTAAAACCATAAAAAGTATATCGCTATTACGGAAATTATCATCGTAATAATTGATAACGGCACTCCGACTTTAATATAATCAGTAAATTTATATCCACCAGGACCGTACACAATTAAGTTCGTCTGATAACCGATCGGTGTTATAAAGCTACTACTCGCCGCAATCGTTACAGCAATCACCATCCCGAGATAATGAACATTCATCATTTCAGCGACTTCAATCGCAATCGGGTACATAATAACAGCTGCTGCACTATTTGTAATGAGTTCAGTAAATATATTCGTAATAATATAGAGTGCTGTAAGTAAAGCAATTAACCCTAATGGTTTTGCAAAATCAACGATATGCTCAGCAACAAATGACGCAAGTCCACTGTTTGTGATTGCTTTACCTACACCAAACGCACTTCCAATAAGTAAAATAACGTCAAATTGTACAGACGTCACAACGTCTCTTGGGGTAATCAGTTTTAATAACGACAGTATCACAACCATGACAAGCATCGCCTTTAACATCGATAAAATACCGAGAACGACAAATGAAATCATTACTCCAAGAAGAAGTAATACTCCAAGGCCTTGGCGTTTATTTCTAATAAATTTATCTGGTGGTGTTAAGTTTGTCACGATGTAAAAGTCATCACTATAGCGGTTCACATCTAAAAATGATTCATTCGCAAGTAATAATAACGTATCCCCCGGTTTTAATACGATATCTCCAACTTTTGAGTTAATTCGCTTATTGTTACGATGAATCGCAATAACCCCTGCCTGATAACGCGTTTTAAACTGTGATGATTTTAACGTCTTTCCTACGAGTATCGAACGGTGCGAAACGACCGCTTCAATTAATACAGTATCATCCGTTTGTAAGTCGTCTAACGTCAACTCACTTCCTGTACGTAACGTTAATCCCTTTACATCTTTAATATTACCAATTGACTCTAATGTTGCACTAAATATAATTCTGTCGCCTGCTTGCACGTATGTATAAGCATTTACTTCAGGAAGCGGACGCTTTTCACGGATAATTTCAATAATGTATATTCCTTTTAGCGCATGTTTTGTCACATCTAACACCGAATGGTTACAGTACTCAAAATCTTCACCGATCTCAGCTTCAGCTAAAAACTCTTTTGTTTCACTCTCAATCTTTTCAGTCGCCCCGAGATGTGTTGGAAGTAACTTATACCCAATTGTGACAAGATAAATTAAACCAACAATTAATATAAAAATTCCAACTGGTGCAAGCTGGAAGAAGCTATACCCTTCTTTACCATCTGAAATGAGTAGACCATGAATAATTAAGTTTGTCGATGTTCCAATTAATGTGAGTGTTCCTCCGATAATCGTAATATATGATAACGGAATTAAAAATTTGGATGGACTAAATCCACGCTTTAGCGCCCAATCTTTAATCACTGGTGTGAGTGCTAATACGATAGGTGTATTATTTAAAAATCCCGACGCCACACCGACAGGTGGTAGGAGTTTTAAAAGTGCCATTCTAGGAGAAGTGTTATCGCCAAGTAACTTATAAATAACTCCTTCAATAACACCGTGTTTTTCAATCGCACTCGCGACAATAAATAATAGTAATATCGTCATAAGTCCTTCGTTACTAAATCCACTAAGTGCATCTTCAGTTGAAATCATATTTGTCATTAAAAATATAACTAAAAATAAAAATACGACAAAATCTGCTCGAATTACTTCAAATAATAAAAGCATGAGCATTATGATAATCATGACTAATACAAATAACATTTCTAACGTCATACATATCTTCCTTAAATTGTTAATTAACTCTATGATGACTTATTTCACATAAAAATAAACCACCTGATAAGTTTATCAAGTGGTTTTATATTACTTAAGTTAATTTTTAGCGAATTTGTTTCTTATATTCATAAGTACTTCGTAAACAATCGGCACAACAATTAATGTAAGTAACGTCGATGATACGAGACCACCGATCACTGTAATACCGAGCGCTCTAGAAATTAGTACAGATGAATCTCCACCAAATATAAGCGGTGTTAACGCACCGATTGTCGCAAGCGCAGTCATAAGAATTGGTCTTACACGTGTTGACGCTGCTTCTAGTAGTGCTTCACGCGTTGAAAGACCTCGGTCTTCCATATGAATGACTCGGTCGATTAAAACAATCGCGTTCGTTACAACAATTCCAATTAACATGAGTAGTCCAATAAGTGCAGGAACAGATAATGTTTCTTTTGAAATAAGTAGCGCGATAATAACACCTGTAATTGTAAATGGTAATGAGAAAAGAATTGAGAACGGTGCAATTCCACCGTGGAACGTTAAGACAAGTACAAGGTACACGATAAGAATCGCTGCTAACATCGCAAGTCCTAACTGATTAAAACTATCCTCAATATCTTCATTTGTTCCGCCAACTTTTACAGATACATCTTTGTCGATGTTAAGTTTATTGACTTTTTCTGAGACGTCATTTGTTATTGTACCGACGTCATCACTTAATATTTTTGCTGTGACAGTTGCAGAAGTATCACCATTGACACGTTTAATCGTATCTTGTGTTTCACCTTTTTCTAAACTAGTAAAATCACTGAGACTCACTGTTTCTCCGAGTGCTGTTTTAAATTTATGGTTTTCTAATTCTTCTTCTGTCCAGTTATCTTTTGTTTCATGTTTTAAAATTACTTCTTGAGTTTTACCAACTTCACCGACTTCAGTCACGACTTTTTCCGGCTCATACTGATTTAACTCCATCGCAATTTGACCAGCAGTAAGACCAAGTTTCGCTGCTTCATCGTGATCTACAGCAACTTTATACTCAGTATACGTTTCACTAATATCTGAACTCACATTAGAAAGTGAGTCATTATCACTTAATGCTCGTTCAATATCATTTGCTGCGTTTTCAAGTGCTTCACTATTATTACTAGTAAGTGTCACTTTAATTTCATTGGATGCTCCACCAGTCGCTACATCTAAGTTTGACCATGTGCCGTCGTGGTTAAACTCTTCGATTTTTTCTAATACTTTTGACGGTTCTTCTTCGAAGTTTTCAGTGTCTTTATCATACTCAACCATCATCGCCATATCATTTGACGCAACAGGATTAAATGGATTCTCTCCACCTGCAGAGTATTGAATATTTAAAACATCATCGTTTTTCTTCAGTTCTTTTTCAACTTCTTCACCATGTTTAACAACTTCATCAATTTTTTCTCCTGGTGACGGTTTATAAGTGAGTGCTAAGAACTTATCCTCACCTGTAGAAATAAAGCTTGTCCCGACAAATGGTGTGAGTGCTAAACTTCCAATGAATACAATAATTAACAGTGAACTTGTAATGACTTTATGAGATAGTGTCCACTCTAAAATACTTCGATAACTGTCTGCAATTTTACTACGTTCATGATGTTTTTTACGTTTAACACCTTTTCTAAAGAATAAATGCGCAAGCATCGGTACAATCGTAATTGCAATTAAAAGTGACGCTAGTAACGCAAATACAACTGTTAACGCGAAAGGTTTAAATATTTGTCCGACTTCACCAGATACAAATGCCAGTGGTATGAATACGACAATAGTTACAATTGTCGATGACATAATCGGGATAAACATCTGTTTCGTCGCTGACGTTATTAATTCTCTACCTTGAAGTTGTTCGTTTTCTTTAGTAAGTCGTCGATAGATATTTTCTATAACAACAATTGAGTCGTCAATTACACGTCCAATCGCAACAGTCATCGCACCTAACGTCATAATGTTAATTGTAACGTCTAGTTGTTTTAACACTAAAAATGCCATTAAAATAGACATTGGAATTGAAACGACTGCAATGAGTGTCGAACGAACATCTCTTAAGAAGAGTAGTATTACAACAATTGCAAATACTGCACCGAGTAATGCTTTTTCAAACATCGTCTTAATAGAATCTTCAATCGGTTTTGCTTGGTCCATCATTAAGACTGCGTCGATGTCTTCATTATTCTTTAAATAATCATTCACAGTATCTTTAATGTCATTAACAACTGTAACTGTATTTGACTCGTTTGATTTTACAACTTGAATTGCTAGAGAGTCTTTACCGTTTGTTTTTGAAATTGATTCACGCTCAGAAACTGTTTCAACATCTGCTATATCTTTTAGTTGAACTGTTGGAAGACCTTTTTCTAGCACTTCCTTTTCCATTTCTTTTTCGAATTTTTCACGTTCTTTATCTGACATTGCAGCAAGTTTTGCTTTCGTTTCATCGTCGATTTCAGGTGATTCAGGTTCTCCTGCAGGAATTCTTAGTTCTTTTAAATCATCTACAGTACTAAATCGACCGTCAATTAAAATTGAGCGAAGTTCATCTTCAAACGTATATAATCCAAGGGGATAGTTTTCAGCAGCCCCAGATATGTATTTTAAAACATCTTCTTCGCTTAGATCATTTTTATTGAGTGCTTTTTCGTCAAACGATAGTTCGACACGTTCTAACATTTGACCTGAGAACGATGCATTGGATACGCCGTCCACACTTTCAATTTCAGGAATTAAGTCATCTTCTAAGCGCGTTGTTAATTCATTTAAATCATCCGCTTCTTCAGTAAAAGAATAACTAATCACTGGGAAAGTATACATTGAAATCGTATCGATTTCTGGAGACTCTACCCCTTCACCGAAATCTAACTCATCGATCATCGTTTCTACTTCATCTTGAGTCTTATCCATATCTGTACCAAACTGATAGGTTACAGTCACTGCTGAAGCATTTTGAAGGGACTGACTATCTATTTGCTCGACGCCTTCCATCCCTTTTATACGTGACTCTATCTTATCAGTCACATCATTTAATACCGTTTCAGGCGTTGCACCTGGATACGGTGTTGTAATTGTAAGTACAGGTGAGTCTAAATCTGGTAACATTTCCATCTTCATTTTAGAAGCGGAATACAACCCACCAAACGCGATAATAATTGTCATTAAAAATATCGCAAGTTTATTTTTAATAGAGAAATCTACTATTCTTTTAACCACATTTTCACCTCATTTTTAGTCTTTAAATTATATCATATACATAATTAAAAAAGCCTAGAGATTGCTTAAAAAATAAGTATCTCTAGGCTATTTAAATGCCGTTATTTTTCCTCTTTTGTCGGCATCGATTCTCCCTCGACGACCGCTTTAATACCCGGCTCTAAAAACTCAACAACGTCAATAAATGCTAATTCAACTGTCGGTGTTCCCATCGCACTTGACCCGATTTCATCTTGTTCAAAGTGAAATTGTACCGTATCTCCTTTAAAATCAACATTATTAAATGTTTTAGAGATATCCATAATACGTTCTTCTAATTTTTTCTCATCATAATATGGAGCAATTGATGGTGTGTCTTTAATCGACTGATCTAGACGATAAAACAACGCTTCACGCGTCGTTGGTTCAGTGTCAAATAAATTATCTCTTAACACCGCTTCACCACTACTTGTGTTTACAGCAAGTATTCCGTGGTGAGAGTAGTCTGTATCTGTCGTTAGTTTAACTACTTTAGTAATATTAAACATAAAAATTTCGCCCCTCACGTCATGAGGGTTAAAAACAATCCTTAAAGAAGCTTCGTCATTTGTTTCATCAGCTTCGACGAGATTAACGAAATCCTCATACTCTCTGTCACGATTCATTTCAATTTTTTCATCAATTCTTTTTTCGCCAAAGTGTGGATAATTTAACTCAACATCATAATCTTTAGCGACAAAATTATAATTGTCAAATTCTTTAAACTTAGATTTTTCTTTATATACAAACCCATTCTCTAACTCAACGGGATCATTTTCAGTACTACATGCCGCGAGCACTATCGTCATTAAAATCATAAGCATAAAGAGGCTTAAACGTTTCATATACACGCCTCCGTAGCGATTTTCGTAATATAATTGTAACATAAAGAGTGTCGTTTTGGACATAATATACTGTACAAGCTAACAGGTCATTTAATTTATTAACTTATTATATTATAATAAATAACAATGAAATCATATTGATAGGAGTTAACTATGAATACATTAACCTACATCGTCAATTGTTTAAAAGATGAAAAAAAAGTTTCTGAAACTTTAAATAGTATTCTCAAACAAAGAGAACAAAGTTTTCAACTAAAAATTATTATATCTGAAGAAGATTCTTCTATAAAAAATCTAATAACAGAGAAATTAGCTCATTTCAAAAATAAATATGAAATTACAGAAATTGACCCGACATTAAATTTAGCTGAACAAAGAAATATTTCTTTAAATAATATAGAAACTGAATTCTTTATGTTTATAGATGCGGGCGATATTTTACCATCATATACAACTGGTTTTTATTTAGAACAAATTAAGAAAAATGATATTGTCTTCTCATCGGTTTTCACAAAAACATATAACATCCCGCAATTCATAGATATAAATAAATTAAAAGTGAATGAAAATATTTTAGAAGATAACAACACTAATATTGGAAGACGAAGCACTTCTACAAATGTTGTATTTAAAACATCCATTATTAAAAATAATGAAATAATATTTAATTCAAATATAGGTCGTTATTCTGAATGGGCGTTTGTGCTTGACGCAATTCATAATGCTAGAAAAACTGATTATTATTATAAGTTCCCTTTATACTATCGTGATGAGAATCACGATTCATTAAACATATTAAAATATGCTGAAAATGATTTTGATGATGAATTTAAAGCATATGTTAAGAACTTTATTAGATATATTTATAAAGCTCATAATGATAGAATACGTCAATTTATGATTAACGACTTAAAAGATAAATTAGAAACTGAATTTGACCCGCATCATCCACAAGTAGCAGAACGTTATAAAAATAATAAAGACTCACTTGAAATCGTTGCTAAATTTTTAAATAAGGATCTGTTTAATAAAACAAAGCCATTCTTTAACATTGAAATGTATGCTTTAATGCGTGGAAACACTAGCATTGCAAATCACATCAATGATTTTAGATATAAGTCAAGATTACTTAGACAAGTCATCACAGGTCATCGCACTAAAAATCGTTCAAAATACGAATTAACAAATAAATATACTAAAGTCGATCCTGAAACAATTATATTTGAATCTTTTGCTGGTCAGGCATATAGTGACAGCCCTAAGGCAATTTATGAATATATGTCCAAAACTTATCCACAATATAATTATAAATGGATTTTACGTAAGCCAAAATCAACTTATGTACCTAAACCTGCAGAAAAAATTAAGAGATCTTCTAAAAATTATTACGATGCATACTCTAAAGCTGGTTTCTGGGTAAGTAATGCTAGAACACCGCTTCACTTATACAAAAAAGAAAACCAAACATACATTCAAACGTGGCACGGAACACCATTAAAACGACTGGGTAATGATATGGCAGAAGTAAAAATGCCAGGGACAAATACTGAAAAATATAAACGTAATTTTAAAAACGAAACTAAACGATGGGATGTACTCATCTCACCGAATGAATATTCAACAGAGATTTTTCAATCCGCATTTTGGATGGATGCTAAAAATATTTTAGAAATTGGTTATCCAAGAAATGATGTGCTCGTTAATAACCAAAACAATCAAAAATATATCGAAGAAATTAAAAGAAAATTAAATTTACCGAAAGATAAGAAAGTAATATTATATGCACCAACTTGGCGTGACGATGAATATATTAAAAAAGGAAAATATCAATTTGAATTAAAAATTAACCTACCAAAAATGTATGAAGAACTTGGCGATGATTATGTAATTCTTCTAAGAATGCACTATCTAATTGCCAACCAAATTGACATTAAAGGTTATGAAGACTTTGCAATAGACGTTTCAAATTATAATAACGTTTCTGATTTATATTTAGTCAGTGATTGCTTAATTACTGATTATTCATCAGTAATGTTTGATTACGGTATTCTAAAAAGACCTCAAATATTCTTTGCTTATGACTTAGAAAAATACGAAGGAGAATTAAGAGGTTTTTACTTAGATTATATGAAAGATTTACCTGGCCCAATCACTACAGAATCAGATGAATTAATTCATCAACTAAAAAATCTAGATCAAATTGAAAACAGTTTTAAAAATGAAATCAATCAGTTTCACGAAAGATTCTGTTCAAAAGAGCAAGGCAATGCTGCTAAAATTATCGGTGATATGATTCATGAAAAGATTCAAGAAGACCTAAACTAAATTAAAAAGCGTCAGAATACTAATTCTGACGCTTTCTTATTAATCAACTAATCCCATTTTATATTTTTTATAAAACTGTTCATGTGTGAGATTGCCAATTCCACCAACGATATATTTACCTAATTTAAATTGATTAGCAATATAAGCTATTGATACTGAAAACACTATACATAGTATAAAAGTAAATAACATATTAAATACAGGGTGATCATGTAGTTGCCCAAGTCGATGGACAAAGAAATAATGTAATAAATAAATACTAAATGAATAATTGCTTATAAAAAGAATAAATTTTGGCACATATTTGAAGTATGATGACAATAAAAAGAATAACAATATTATCATAGTGACATAAATAGGTGTATCAATCCTTTTTGAATCTACAAGTGTTAACCACCCCGACATATAATTATATATAACCCATATAGTTACAAATGCTGTTCCAATTAAAATAGGGATTGCGTAATCTTTTATACTACTCATAAATTCTTCATAATAATACCCAATATAAAATCCTAAAACAAAATAGCATAGCCATCCAAAAAATATCATCCAGCCTTCTCTTTGCCATAGCCAACTTATTAAATAATTGTCAGGTGTTTCAACAAATTTTCTCATGGCCCAAAATAATGAGCTGAACACAACTGAGCAAATAGTTATTTTTACAGGATTTAAATGAACTAGATATTTTGAAAATAAAATATGTAATAAGTAAAACTGAAAAATTATAACTATAAAATAAGTTACCGTCCCTCCATGAAACATCATGTAATTAACAGAATCTATGTAATCTTCGATATTCTTTGGATGTCCAAATACATATGCCAATCCTAAATTTATAAAAATATATGGAACACCAAGCATCAATAACTTTTGCTTAAAGAACCCTTCTTTCACACTAGTTCTATAATTCTTAGCTAATAAAAATTCTGAAATAAATACAAACATAGGTGTTGCAAATAATAACAGTAATTGGAAAACTCTTAATATATAACCTGAATTCGGCATGTCGAATTTATAAAAAGTCGTAGTTACCGAATGAATCATTACAACACTCAAACAACAAATAGCCCTCATCCAAAATATTACAGATGTATAAGTTTTCAACATTATCCTCCTTAAAAAAAATAATAAAGAGAAAAACTTCTTAGACAAGTTTTTCTCTTTACATAACTATTCAATAATTTTTACAAATTCTTTATTGGCGGTAATAAATTGCTTATCTTTTGTAACTAATCTTGGAGTTCCTTTTTTTGTATACATAATATCACAGACTTTAATTTCATCATTTTTATTTAGTTTTTTTAATGGTTTCTCTTTAAATTCAACATCATTATAAACATAACACTTTTTAAGTATTTCAACAGATTCAGGAACTTCAGTTAAATAATTCGCTTTTATTTTTGCTGAAGGATGAGTGTTTTTACTATGATGATTGGTAAATTCAACTTTATAATGTTGACGATTAAGATTATAATTGATATTTGCTGATGGATAACTTGCATTCACTAAAACACTTTTATAATTATCATATACTATTTTTATGTTAAAGTTATAATCATCAAAGTTTAAATCATTTGTTTTAATAAGAATTCTATAATCATTAACTAGATAGCTAACTTCTTTCTCAATTGGTTCATTACTAATTTCACATAACAACACTTTGTTAATTCTTTGAACATCATCAATATAAACATTTATAATTTCATAAAACTCACCATTCATCTCAGAAGTACCATTATAAACAGCGTAAATCTCATCCTTAACTGGTTCTATATCTTCGAGGGGTGTTGGCAGCCTCATATATGATTGATTGTCTTTTAAAAATCTCGCTGACTTCTGTTTTCCTGTAGTAATAGTAATAAATTCTATTAAGTCATCGTATCGTTTTTCAGTTACTAACTTTAATATAGCTCCTAGACTATTGTCTGTGATATAATCATCTGCCACTAAATTGTTTTTATCTAGTACTTTCATCATAATATTAAACACTTTATAGTAATCTTTCTTATTATTAGAATTTAGAAATCTTTTTCGATTAAATAGCCTAGATAAAAAGTCCATTTCTATTATTCTGCTAATAGCTTCTTTCTTAGCAGAATCAGGAATATTCATTAAAATTACGTCTTTTAAGACCTCTATATTAAGGTAACTTTTTTCAATAATACTCGTTTCTTGTACTAATGACACATTTCTAGAATAACGATTCACATGATACACTGGTGTTGGATTCATTGAAGCACTGCTACTTAAACTAATAGCCTCTATAAAGAAAAGTTTGTCCTCACCATATTTTAAATGCTTAAACTTAATATCATTATTAACTATTAGTGACCTTTTAAAAATTTTACCTGGTGGTCCAACCGCTCTAAAAATCTTCTCAATCTCATATGGAATTAAATTATTTTGTTTTTTGTAAGATGCAAATGTTGCTATTTTTGAAATATTTTTATCTGAGTGTTTAATCGCTTGTCCAAATGCAAAGTCAGAATCGTTTTCAATCGCTTGCTTAAGTAATTCAGGAAATCCCTTGCTGTCTAACCAATCATCCGCATCTAAAAGTGCAATATAAGTTCCTTTTGCTTTTGTTATACCAACATTTCTAGGTGTAGATGGACTGCCAGAATTCTCTTCTAACTCTATTAGTTTAAAAAAGTCATAATCTTCTAGAAATTTACTAACTATATTAACTGAATCATCTGTTGATTTATCGTCGATAATTATGACTTCAATGTTTGAATGATCAATATCAAGATTAATTATTGAATTTAAACTTTGTTCTATTGAGTATTCTTTATTATATAATGGCATTATTATTGAAAGTTCAAGCATATTAGTACTATTTCTCCTTAAATTATTGATAAACATACTTCGCATTAATCCAAATTAAGTTTTCTTTTAGATAACCTTTACACCACGTATTAGTACCTATAAACCAAGTTTCTTCAACTACTATTGTTTCATTCTTCATGTCTGATAAGTCGTCAAAAACTAATTGTTTTTTGCCACCCCACGCGGTATTGTATGCAGATCCTTTACCATTTAATTTGAATGTTTTTTTATCTTTATCTACAAAGGTTGTTACATGGGTTTGTAAATCTGTTTCTTTCATCCAACCTATTAAACCTTCTTCTCCACTTGGCTTTGTACTTAATAAGTAAAACTTTTCAAAACGGTATGATGTCGAACGTTTTACATAATAGACTTTGTTTTTTAACTTATCTGAAGGTTTGCTAGCCTCTTGATTATTTGGTGCGTCGTATATATAAGATTTACCACCACGTATATGAGCAAGACGACTCTCTAATTGAATTTCGTAGTCATCACTTTCATCTATAAATTCATCTGTTGTTGTATATACTAACGTGTCTTCAGATTTTGAAATTGTTTCTGTTTGAACAGGTGTAGATAATACATTTTTACGATATTCATCGCGTTCTTTTTTAGACATTTTTTGCCATTTGTTTAGAAACTTTTCATACATTCCTAAAACTTCATCTGCTTCACCATAAGCTTTTACTCTACCAAATTCTAACCATAGTATCTTATCGCAAAATTGTTTCATTTGTCCTAAAGAGTGTGAAACAAATATCATTGTCTTACCTTGTGCTTTGAAATCTTTCATCTTTTGTAAACTTTTTTCAGCGAACGCTTTATCTCCAACAGATAGTGCTTCGTCAATAATTAAAACATCTGGGTCAACACTTACCGAGATAGCAAAACCAAGTCTTGACTTCATACCACTTGAATACGATTTAACGGGCTGATCGATAAATTCACCGAGCTCAGAAAACTCTATGATTTCTGGCTCTAATTCTTCAATTTCTCGTTTGGTAAAACCGAGCATTAAACATTTTAATTCAATATTTTCTCTACCAGATAAGTTGTTATTTAAACCCGCAGATACTGCTATTAAAGCAACTTCGCCTCTTGTTTTTATATCGCCAGATGTTTCAGGTACTATTCCTGCGATTATATTTGATAACGTTGATTTACCAGAACCATTTGTTCCAATAAATCCAACCACGTCTCCTTCATAGGCGGAGAAATTTACTTGGTCAAGTGCATAAAAGTCTTTACCATAGTTTTCTCGATTAAATAAACTTAAAAACTTCTCTTTTGAATCATCAAATAATTTATATCTTTTAGTGACATTTTTTACCTCAATTACTTTTTCCATACTATCCAACCTCTATAAGTAGTCAATAAAGTTTCTTCTAAATCTCATGTGTAATACTGATCCAATGATTAGAAGAATCAATACAAGTGCCCAGAAGTATAATCCATATTTCCAATGCTCTACGATATACCATCCTCTACCTAGAAATGCATATCGGTATCCCTCTACTACATAAATTAGAGGGTTAAACTTTAAAAATGCTTGAACTTTTGGAAAATCATTTAAAATTGTTAACGGCCAAAGTACTCCTGAAACATATAGTCCCATTCTTAAAGTAGAGTTTAAGAATAAGTGTACGTCTCTCACAATTGTAGATAGCGTTGACATAATCAATCCAAAAGCAAATGTTAATGCATATAAACAAATAACAAAGTAAAAGAACTGTATGATATAAATTGTGACTGTATATCCAGAAAACTGATAAATAAAGAATGCAATAATAATCATCCCAATGTGAATATACATTTTTGAAAAAATAGGAATATTAGGTATCACACTCATCGGGAAATTCATTTTAGATAACATTCTTAATCTTGAGTAAATTGACTTTGATGCTTGTATAGATGCTTGGTAGAAAAATATCCAAACTAAAAAACCAACGATAAGCCATAATAAGAATGGTATCTCTTCACCATTGACCTCTACCGGCGCACGGTTTCGTAGTGTACCAAACACAAACCAGTAGATAAGTATTTGTGTTAATGGATTTAATAACTCCCATAACATTCCAAGATAGTTGTTTTTGTTACTACTTTTTAATTCATATAAAGATAATCTTCGAGCTAAATTAAAATATTCAATTTGCTCTTTTATTAGTTTAAACAAAGATTTCATAATAATTCCTTTCAAATCTCTATTTTAATGTTTTCTCAATTACATTTTTTGACGCTTGACCATTTTCTAGTTTACAAAATCTCTTTCTAAAATTTTGACGTAAGTCATAAAACTGATCTTGATCTATATTTTGAATTGCTTCAATAACCTCATCAGTATTATATAACAATGGACCAGGGGCATCTTTTTCAAAATCAAAATAAAACCCTCTTAACGTATCACGATAGCTTTCTAAATCATATGTAAAGAATAGCATTGGACGATTTAAAATCGCGTAATCGAAAAATACAGAAGAATAATCCGTCATTAAAATATCTGAAACTAAATATAAGTCTCTAATATCTTCGTAACTTGAAAAATCAATAACGAAACCTTCATACTTTTCAACGTTAATATTTTCTGCAATTAAATAATGCATTCTAAGTAAAATAATATAGTCTTCACCCAGCTGATCACGCATTCTATCCAAATCTAATTGAATATCAAACTTATAGCGCCCACGCGCATAAAATTCGTTATCACGCCAAGTCGGTGCGTATAATATTACTTTTTTATTTCTCTGAATTCCTAAATCTACTTTAAGCTTATGAATATAATCCTCATCATTATAATTTACTAAATAGTCATTTCGAGGATAACCTGTTTCTAAGACTGTTTTATTAAAATTAAATGCACGTTTAAAGATTTCTGTAGAGTAATGATTCGGTGACACTAAATAGTCCCATTTACTCGATTCAGTCGTGAAATTTTTCTTATAACGCTCTGTATCTGTCCCTGGCATATGAACTTCGTCCATATCTAACGCAAGACGTTTTAACGGTGTACCATGCCATGTTTGTAAATACGTCGTCTTTTTAGGTTTTGAAATCCATAAAGGCAGGCGACTATTTGAAATCCACATTCCTGCAGTATTCATTGCAATTAACCATTTTAATGAAAATCTTTTAAAATATGGTACTTGTTTGTCTTCGAATAATTGGATATATCTTTTGTCTACACTCCAAATTAATTCATACTTATCACCATATTCTTTTAACATATACTCATACAATGCTCTAGGGTTATCACTATATTGTTTTCCTAAGAAACTTTCAAATATAATTCTGTTTTTCTTTTTTGGTAACACTGCACCAGCAATTTTGAATACAACTTTATAACCGAATAATGCGATTGATTTAAAAATCTTCATAAAATACCTTACTTTCTAATTATCCTTAAACTATTATAATCTATACTTTATATTATACCTAAGATTTTAAACGAAAACTTTAATTTCTTTACAATAATTATCGCATTAAATATAAGAATGTTATAAACTGAAAGTTAGTATAAAAATTAAAGGTGATTTTTAATGAAAAAAATTATTACTTATGGAACTTTTGATTTACTACACGCTGGTCACGTTAATATTTTAAGACGTGCGAAAGAACTTGGGGATTACTTAGTAGTTGCAGTTTCTTCGGATGAATTTAATCGCCTAAAGCATAAAGAATCTTACCATTCTTATGAAGATCGTAAACTTATTTTAGAAGCAATTAAATACGTCGATGAAGTTATCCCTGAAGAAAACTGGGAACAAAAACGTGACGATATTAAAAAACATGATATCGATACTTTTGTAATGGGACATGACTGGGAAGGTGAGTTCGACTTCTTAAAAGACTTATGTGAAGTTGTGTATCTTCCTAGAACTGAAGGTATTTCTACGACTAAAATTAAGAAAGACTTAAACAATAATGATTAAAGAAGCAGTGTTACGTGTGTACAATTTTATTGTCTCACGTTTCTTTTTATTCGCGCGATTATTGCCACTTAAAAATTCAGTTGTATTATTAACCTCATATGGCGACAACATTAATTATATTATTCAAAATCCTAAATTACGTTATTACAATGAAGTTATTATTTATACAGAACGTCCGTATGAGTTCAAATATTATAATAATGTCACGGTCTATTCACATAGTAACTTTAATTTAAAAGAACTGTATGAAATCAGTCGAGCAAAAAACATTATTCTAGACAATCATTTCCCAGTACTTGGTGGTATGAATACGTTAAGACCTTACGTTACTGTCATACAAACGTGGCACGCAGTAGGCGCAGTTAAAGCTTTTGGCTTAGCTGATCAGACTTTTAACCATAGACCAAAGCGATCAAAAGACAGATTTCAACGTACGTATCAAAATATCGACTACTATGTCTCTGGTTCTAAAACAATGTCAGAAATATTTAAAAAAGTATTTAATATTAATGATGACAAAATACTAAAAACTAGTATGCCAAGACTCGATTTTTATAACGATGAAGCTGTCATAAAAAATACGAACGATTGTTTAAGAAAGTCACTAAATATTAGTAATGAAACAATCATTATTACATACGCACCGACGTATCGTGAAAATCAGTTTAATGTGAATGACATTCACCTTGATATCGAAAAGATGACGAGAGTCTTACCAAATAACTATATTATCGCGTTAAGACTTCACCCGACTGTCGAGTTAAATAACATTCTTAAAAACGTGATTAACCTAAGTAAAGGGTATTCTTTAGAAAGCGTTTTAAGTATGACTGATATTTTAATTACAGATTATTCGTCTGTTGGATTTGAATTTTCCAACCTAGAACGACCGATTATATATTATCCGTATGATATCGACGACTATAAAAAAGAAAAAGGACTTATTGACAAATACGAAAATTTAACGACATCAAATATCGCCTATTCTACAGACGATATTATACAAATGATTAAAGAGAATCAGTTCTCTATAGATGAAATTCGTAAATTTAAACATCAGTGGAATGAGTATAATCATACAAATAATACAAATGTATTAGTAAAAGTGTTAAAATAAATGCTAATTAATTTTTAAGCTTAGTTTGGAGATAATTTATGAAGAAAACTTTAAAAATATTGCTCGTCATCATTATTATTGGATTAATTGGTGCAGCAGCATATGGAGGTTACTTATACTACACCTTAAACAAAGGTGTTAATTCGTCATTTAGTGATTTAAAAAATGATAAATCAGAGTTACGTGGCGATGAAGATGTCGATATCGATAATAGTTTCAACGTATTAATATTAGGTATCGATGAAAATAAAAAACGTGCTGAAAAAGAAAAAATAAATACCGATGACTTTAGAACAGATACGATGATACTTGCGACGTTTGACCGTGAAGGTGATATTATTCGAATGATTAATATCCCGCGTGACACACTAAGTTATATGAGTGACGAACAAGCATTTGATAAAATCAACCACGCACACGCGTTAGGTGGCATTGATGGTGCAGTAGATTCAGTTGAAAATTTACTAAACGTACCTGTCGACTTTTACATACGTGTAAACTTCGACTCAGTCGTTGATATCGTCAATACGTTAGGTGGTGTTGAGTTCGATGTCCCATTTGATATGGAAGAACCAAACCAAGACGACACAGGTAAAATTAAAGTTAAAAAAGGTCACCGTAAATTAACTGGTGAAGAAGCACTCGCTGTTGTAAGAAGTCGACGTGTAGACTCAGACTTTGGTCGCGGAGAAAGACAAATGGAAATGGTTCAAGCAATTATGAACCGCGCAAAATCGACTGGCGCGATTACTAAAGTTGATGATTTAGTGGACGTCGTATCACAAAACGTCACACATAACTTTAAAATGAAAGATCTCACAAAACTCGCGAAATACTTCGCAAGTAATGAAGTTAAGTTCGATACGACAATGATTTTAGGTGAAGATTTTATTGGAGATAATGGTGCATATTATTATAAACCAAACGAAGAGCACTTATTCGTATTAAGTCGTACATTAAGAGAAATACTTGGATTAGATCCACCAGACGTCAATGATTTCTCTAACATTCGACTCGCTTACTGGCTAAATCCAACAGTCTTAATTGGTAACGATATTATCGATGAATACAAGTTAACAGGTGACGATATACCAGGGTTCGCAAAAGAAGGTTATAAAAGTCAGTATGGAGATGGGTTTGATATACCTGAAAAAACGTTAGACAACTTTGAAGAAAACGAAGGTGACACTGACGTACAATCAGAAGATGGTCAAGACTATACACCACCGACAAAAGAGCAAAATTTAGATGAACAAGAAAACTATAACCAAAACTACAATCAAAATGATCAAGAAAACTATAATCAAAACAATAATCAAAATGAGGACTGGAATAACTCATTAAATCCAGGTTCAAACCCTAGAGACGAATACTTTTCACCTGAATGATATGACAATACAAAACTTAAAGTATATTATATAATGACTAAGTATAATACTTAGTCATTATTTTTTAGGAGTGACCGACATAAATATTTATATAACGGATGAAGAGAAATACTATAACGACTGCGTAAACATAAGAAAAAGAGTATTTGTAGAAGAACAAGGCGTTCCTGAAGACAAAGAATTAGACGAATACGAAAAAGAATCATTAAACGTCCTCCTACTCTTTAACGACTCGCCTGCAGGCACAGTAAGATACAGAAAAATAGACGACTCAACAATAAAAGTCGAAAGAATGGCTGTGTTAAAAGAATATAGAGGTATGGGCTTTGGTAATAACTTAATGAACTTCGTACATGTTCATGCAAGACAGTCAGGATACCACTGGGCAAAACTTGGTGCACAAACCCATGCAATTAAATTCTATACAAACTTAGGATACGAGGAAAGTTCAAAAGAATACATGGATGTTGGAATTCCGCATATAGATATGATAAAAAAATTGTAAAAAAATAAGCTCTAATTGAGGTGCACCCCTAAAGTTGGACATGGAAATCCAACTTTAGGGGTGTTTTTGTATGAAGTATAAAAAGCATAGCTTTGAATTTAAGGTAAAAGTAGTTAATGAATATTTAAATGGATCAGGAGGATATAGAGTTTTAGGTGAAAAGTATAATGTGGATAGATCGCTTGTTCAAAAATGGGTAAGACAATATAACACATATGGCTATCAGGGCCTCACTAAATCTCTTAGTAATACTCAATATACTAGTGAATTTAAGCAGGCTGTTTTAAAATATAGAGAAGAGAATCAATTGTCCTATAGAGAAACAGCGGAATACTTTGGTATCAAGCATTTTACAACAATCGCTAACTGGAATCGCAAGATCCAAGAAGGTGGTCCAGCTGCTCTAGAGGGTAAACAAGGGAGACCAATAAAATATATGTCTAAGAAAGAAAATAACCAAAAACAAGTATCGAAGAGTGAGCCTCTGAATGAAACAGAACGCGAAGAGTTAGAACGTCTAAGAGAAGAACTCAGAATGAAAGAACTGGAAAATATCATTCTAAAAAAGTTAAACGCCTTACCGACAGATCCAACAGACAAAAAACGAAAGTAGCGCTTGAGGTAAGGCAAGAAACGACTTATACACTAAAAGAGATTTTAACAGTGTTGAAGCTACCAAAGTCTGTATATTACTACTGGATAAAACATATGGATGATCAGAAACAGAAAGATCGATGGCTAGTAGAAAAAATTAAAGAAATCGTCTCAAAACATAAAGGTAGATATGGTTACAGAAGAATCAAAGCGATACTCGAAAGCAGAGAACAAATTGTGGTGAATCATAAGCGCTTGTTACGCATTATGAAGACCTATAATTTACTGTGTCAAAAATTCAAAAACAAATCGAGAACGCGTTATAGTTCATATAAAGGACAAGTTGGAACAGTCGCTCCAAATAAGGTAAAGCGTAACTTTAAGCCGAAAACATTTAATCAACTATGGGTCACAGATGTCACAGAGTTTGCGTTACCTATCAAAGGAAAGAAACTATATCTATCAACAATTATGGATTGTTATAACTCTGAAATTATCGCATATAAGGTCAGTCGTTCACCGAACCTAGCAATCGCTCTAAATCCTTTAAATAAAGCACTTGAGGAACACCATCACAATCTAAAACAATTAGTTGTTCACTCGGATCAAGGATTTCATTATCAACATAGTAGTTGGGGAAATACCATAACAGAATTTGGTGCAACAATGAGTATGTCACGTAAAGGAAACTGTTTAGATAATTCACCGATGGAGAACTTCTTTGGCTTATTAAAGCAAGAAATGTTTTATGGAGAAGTTTTCAAAACATATGAAGCATTAGAAATCGCAGTACATGAATATATTAGATACTATAATAAAGATAGAATTAAGCTAAAATTAAAAGGCATGTCTCCTGAAGAATTCAGGAAACATACCTTACAATCTGCTTAATTCCAAAAGTCCAACTTTTGGGTAGCACATCAAATATTAGAGCTTATTTTTTTCACTTATGACCGCTTCATATATCCGTTCACAGTTATTATGATCACGATATTTTATTATTTCACTAATATCATCTACATTAGTTTCAAAATTATTTTTTATTGATGCTTCTATATAACTGACTAATAGTTCTTCAGTTTCTGCGATATCACCTAGAAATGTCTCATTTACAGGTCTCAAGATTCCTCTATTAAAGAATCTGTCTTCATCGAAATGATAGTATACGACTGGTTTATTCATCATTGTAAAGTCAAAACTAACACTACTATAGTCTGTGATGAGTAACGCGTGGTCTATAAGAAGTTCTTGTACTGATTTTTCACCTAATGTTATAAATCTAATGTGTTCTGAAGTGTTAATTAATTCTTTGTTGAAAAATGGTTGTGCTCTATAATGTGGGTAAAAATTTATGTTTACATTATATTTCTCTAATATATCATGTAGTCGTTCGTTTTCTAAAAGATTTTTATATCGATAATAATACTCACTATTTAAAAATCTCTCGTCTGTGTTTATCCAGTCTCTCCATGTTGGCATAAGTAAGATATCCTTACCTTTATGATTCATTGGTAAGCGATCAAATCTTGCTAAACCAGTGACTTTTACCTCGTCTTCTTCATAGCCCATTGTATTAACTACAACGTCGTATTTTTCACTGTCACTTGAAACAATAAAAATATCAAATGGATCGTCATAATATTTTTTATGATATTCTGCTGGTTTCCTACCTAATACACCATGCTGCAAGAATACTTTATATGTTTCATTATAATTAAAAAATTCTTTCGATGGCTTATAAGGTAATATATTTTCAAAATCATGTGTACATAGAAGTACGCCTGCTTTTAAACTGATTTCGTGATGTTTTTTACTACCAAAAACTAATACATTTTCTTCATGCATAATCTTTTTATAGTCTTTTGATTCTTCATCAATGACGTAATATGCTTCTACTGGCTGATCTTGTAAGTATTTAAATAATTGATAACCATTTTCTTGTGCAGTATCTATACGTTCACCAAGTAACCAAATGTTTCTATCACGTTCAACATTCGTATCAACACTTTTTGGAACTACAAAAGTTTCAATCTTTAAATTATTAAATGGAGTTGTTGTAATTAGTAGATAAACATCTCTATCTTTTTGTTTAATTATTTTTAAGTCATAGAAATTATCTTTTTTATAATTAGAATTTTTATAAGGTAACTTTGCTCGAGCAACAATTTTGCCTTCTTTATTTCTTATACCAATATATAAATCAATAATTGTCTTATCTCGACTCATTATATTGATTATTTCCTGTGCATCAATTTCATAGTTAAACTTATCATCGATTGTATTTACAACCATTTCTTGACTATGACGATCTTCGAAAATAATTACGTTCTCGACTTCATGGAACGAATTACGACCTTTTATAAACCCTTGTAATTTAAAATTTTTAATATCTGTAATCCGTCGTTTAATTCTTGGTCTAGACACTCTAAATCCTAAATAGTTATCTTTTCTTCGATAAAAGTGTGTAGTTAGATATTCGTTCTCGTTTCTAAATCGTCCGAGCATTTCATCTTCAATATAAGCAGATCGTATATCAATCTGGTAGATAATATTACTATTTATGAAATTGATTTTCTTGTTTGTAAAACCATCTATAAGATCTTCTATTGGAATTTCCGCTTGCAAATCATCTGATAACGCGATTTTTTTCGTCGTATCTAACTTTGAATTATATATGCTTATAGATGGATGCTCTAGGAGGATTTCTTGCTCCGGTTTAATTTTCAATGTAACGATATTGTTAGTAATTTCACTCACATAAAGCGCACGAAGTTTTACAATATGTTCTTTTACATTTAACATGAGTGCTGGCATTGTATCTATTGTATACGCATAAAAATCTGTAAAAAGCTCTTTTTTCTCTTCTAAATATCCATTCATTGTATAGACATTTTCTTTTTGAGCTAGGTAAAAAGTACTGACCCCATACGTTAGATTTTCAAGTCCAGTGACTTTTAAAGTGTTTTTGTTTATAAGTTTTGTTGGAAGTTCTATAAATTTATGAGGATAACTTAAAAATAACGATGTTTCTTCATCGACATCTCTTTCTAGCTTAATCATTATCCCATCTTTTTGTAATATGACGTCATTCACTTCAACATTCTCATTTTTAAAGTCTAAACTCATATACCTTTTAGATATATGTACGTCCTTTTTAACTTTTATGTTATAAAGTTTTTCATTAACGATATATTGAGTACGATTTTTATTTTTTCGAGTTTTAATTCTCATCGGTTGTCCGAATGAAAATAATTGAATTGTAAAATTGTCAGGTCTATTTTTAAAATAAGTTTCAGACAGTCGCACTGTAATGATGTCGTCTTTAAATTCACATGGTAAATCTATTTCCAAATTATCAATAGTTACTGAGGCTGTATATTTGGAAATGACTCTTAAATTAATAAATGGGAGCACTTTATAAGTGAATATAAAGTCTCCCTTCGCTCTATTAATCTCAATGAGTTCAATTTCTTTCGTAAATCTTTCTCTGACGTGTTTTGAGAAATAGTTTGTAAATCTACTCATCAAAATTCACCTATTATCTTTCCACAAAATTATTTATGACACCGAGTACTTCGATGTCTTTTTGTTTTAATCGTTCCATTAAATTATCTGTTTCAAGTGTATAGCGTTCTTCACTTTGTACAACGACGACTGCGTCGACCGCTTCTTTTATTGCATCTAGACATGCTGAATCGTTCATACCCATTCCTGCATCTATAATAATGTAGTCGTATTTGTTTTTTAACGTGTCGACTGCATATTTAAATTTGTCTGATAGGAATAGTTCGTTTCCGATTGAACGTTTTAGTCCTGCATGAATTGTCGATAGCCCATACTGCGGTGTGTCGTACGTTACAGATAATATACTTTTATCTGTTGCGATTGCGTCTGAAATTCCATTTCTTAATGTGACGTTAAATGTGTCATGTATTGAAGGTGACTCTAAGTCTGCGTCTAGGTAGACAATGTTCCCACCTTTTTTTGCGAGTGCAATCGCAATATTTGACGCGATTGTAGTTTTACCTTCTTTTTCTTGTTCAGATAAAAATAACAATGCTTTTTTATTGTTACCTGAATAATATTTAATGCGCTCTGCTATGTTGAAATATTTTTGAGATACTTCACTATCTGGTTGATCCATTACGATTCGTTTTCTGTTATCTACCATATATTTCACCACTTAATTTAATATTTTGGTATTGAACCGAGTAAAGTATATTCTGTGTCTACTTTTGTTTGTTTCCCTTTTTTCTTTGGTTCTTTTAATGCATATATTGCTGCACCAATTCCAAGTCCTGCGAGTAATCCGATAATGATGTAGACGAGTTTTACTTTTAACGATGTGTCTTCAATGACTGTGTCATTCGGTGCTTTTACATATTCAATCGTACTCCCTTGAACAAATGACTCAATTTCTTCTGTTGCGATTTTAGCAAGTCCATCTGTAGCGAGTACTGAATGTCTTCTATTGTCTAAGCTAAGTGATACTTTTAACGTCTTTTTCTCTTCGTTAAAATCCACTTTTATTTTATGTTTTAATTTTTTTAATGGTGTCGTAATATTTTCTTCTTCTTTTAATTCTTTTACGACTTTGTCTGATTTAATGATCGCTTCATATATATTTGGATCGACTGATTCTTCAGTATGTACTTTAAATTCCGCGGTCGCGTTGTATTGATCGGGGATAAAAATTAGCGTGAAAAGAGAAGCAAGTATACCACCAATCAATGTAGAAAGTACTAATATAAAAGTTTTATTTGAGTTTTGAAATTTTGACATAAAATCTTCCTTAAATACTTAATTCTTAAACAATTCTTTAATCATAAACCTAAACGTTTTTAAATTCCTTACAATACGACTTGGTTGTTTTAACATGCGGTACAGCCACTCTAAATTCAAGCGTATCCAAATATTTGGCGCACGTTTAACCGCTTTTGCATGTACATCGAGGCTTCCACCGACCCCTATAAATAATCCTTTGTCGTACTTTTTTATATGTTCTCTTATAAACAATTCTTGCTTCGGCGCACCGAGAGCAACAAATACGATATCTGGCTCTTTTTCTAATAATTCTAAGTAAACTTCTCGATTTTTAATGCCAATATAGCCGTGATGTCTTCCGACAACTTTAAGCTTGTTATATTTTTGCTCAATTTCTAAAGCAGCTGTTTCATTGACTTCTTCTTTTGCTCCGAGTAAGTAAACACTTAATTGTTTTTCATTCGCATACTCGAGTAAATCTTCTGTTAAATCGAAACCTGCGATACGTTCTTTTAACGGAGTTTTCTTTAATTTAGATAAAAGAATAACACCGATTCCGTCTGCAACAACGTAGTCAGCATTTCTAACGACTGCTTTATATCTTGCGTTTTCTTTAGTTTTCATTAATATTTCTGGATTTGCAGTCACGACGAAGGTCTTTTTTTCGTCATCGAGTCTTTCTTTTAAAATATTAACAAATTCTTTACGCGTGGCATTTAAAAATGGAATATCCACTAATTTTACACGGTCTTTTTCCACGTTTTTCCCTACTTTCAGTACTATATATATAATACATTATTTCAGGGATTTTTTCTTATCTTTTCGGGCCTTTCTTTTGTTGTAACGCACGCTCTAACTGTAAAATCGGTACGTATCCAATCGAAACTTTTCGATTTAACTCTGTATATGTTGGAAGTTTATCTGTTTCAGTGAATGGTACGTTTGCACGCTGAAAACGCCCAATAATCGTATATAAACGATGCACGAGTGTAGTAATGTCGTTTAATATACTTTCAGAAACTCTCGCGACATCGATGTGAATCATTGGGTTTTTCTTTTCTTTTTTTGGATAACGATACTTTTTAATCCAGTGAATGTCTTTTTGTGACATTTCATTTTTTGCTTTGAATTCAATAATAAAAAATGGAAGTCGATCTGATTCTTTAAACGCTTCGTCGAATTGTTGTTTAAAACTATAAAACTCTAAATGATTTTCTTCTTTACGAATGACATACTGTTCTTCATCTTGTTGAATGTAAAAAATAGTACCGTTTGGAACATGGTACTCATCTTTAATATCTGAATATAAGTCACACATTTTTATAAACTGTGAATAGTCTAAATTTAAATGGGCAAGTTGTTTACTCTTGCCTTCAATAATTGATAGATCGAGTTTTAAGTTCTCTGACTCAAGTGTCACTTTGTCTAATGCTTCAAATAATTTGCTTAATTTCATTTCGTATAACTCACTATAGTTATAGTCGTTATATGTTAACTTAGATACTTCATGCGTTAAGTACGGTAAATCGTCTGTTAAATGTTTAATAATTTCTTTAACTTTATCTTCAAGTGATAGTTTATATTTAAAGATTTCTAACTGATGTTCACGGTCTTTTACTTTTACTTTAATTTCCATAATAATCCCTCTTTCACAATATAATAATTTTAATGAAAACGACGGACTTATACAACTTTCACGCGTATTATTTATGGTTGATTGTATAGATTGTCTCGACAGTTGTGTTTAAATAACGTTTATATATAAATGTTTAGAGGTCTTAAAGTCCTTGTCATGGTTGTATTTTGGTCGTTATAAAGACTGTTTATCGGTTTATAAAGATCTATAATCGTTTTTACAAATGATTTAGTTTATTATAAAGATTAAGATATGAAGAGGACTTTATAATAGACAAAGTTGTTAATCATCATAATGATTTAAATATTCTCTACGCGTAACTGGACATCGAAAGAGACGAACTCATGTAATTGCTATAAATTTATATTTCAACCAGAAAGAACTGCTGCTTAGATTGAAAATAAGTATGAACTGACAGAAAATTAAGAGCTTATTTATCATCAAGAAATTTGTTGGAAAATTAAAGTTAAATTATATATCTATGACAAAATAACATTGTAAAAACAAATAATCGAATGATATTATAAGTTTTAAATTTGAAAGGAATATTTTTTATGCTTAAGTTTTTATTTACATTTTTATGTGTATTTATATTTATTATTTATTTTTAAAAATTTATATAAAAACATCTAATTCATTGAAAGAAAATAAAAATATAAAAAACAACTACATAGTCAAAAATATTTTGCTCTCATCAAAACAGAATATTGATTTTTTTGACCTAGTAGTTGTTTTTATAATCACTTACTTTACTTATTATAGATAGTCATTACTTTCACACCTTGATTTTAAGTGTTCACTTTTATTTGCATACTTTTTACATGCACTTACAACACCGTGTTTACATAGCTCCTTCATATAAACACTTTAGAGCTTTTTAAACTTTAAAAGTTATAAACATGTAAACAGTCTATTCTGTACCTCTTAACCGTTTAACTATAAAAATAAAATCAAATATACTGTTCTTAGAATCAAGTAAATAATTAAAAAAGATATAACAGATTTTACTTGCGTTTTATTATCATTCTTTTTCATTTTAAATATTCCAAAAATTACTAGTACAGGAATTACTATATAACCGATTAGAATATGGTTAAGAAAGAAATCCAAAATTTAATCAGTCCTTACATTTTAAAGTTATTAATATACTATAAATTAAACTACTTGAATGACCACTAATCAATTAAATCGAAATGAATTTCAATTTTAAAATATTAAATTAGCCCAATAGAGAGGTAATAATTTTAACGTTCTTATACCTAAAAATATTTAACGTCTCTCTAAGGTGGTTATTTTATCCATATAAGTATTTTTAATGTTGTTTTATATTGCTTATTCTTTTTTACTACATTTTTTAAGAGTTATAGGATCTTTAAGATTTACTTAAAATTAAAAGCTAATTTAAAAGTAAAAATTAATGAGTTTTTAGAAGTTTCATGAGTATAAAATATCCGTGTGTTATACACGCGTATTATTTATGGTTGATTGTATAGATTGTCTCGACAGTTGTGCTTAAATAACGTTCTCTAAATTGCTTAAATTTAACGTACTTATCGTAAATTCTAGTCGCTTTATTGTACTGACTTTCGCATTGTGAGAGTGGTATGTCGACGACTAACTCCTCCCCACATATAAATTCAATGACCGTTTGATTTTCTCTTTTAAAAAATCGATACACTTTCGATAAGTTTAGAAAATAAACATTTTTGTTTTTACTAGAATTTAACGGAAATAAAATAAACTGATAATCTAAATCCACGCAAATCGGAATCATTCTATGTATGTCAAAGTTAATTTTAACATGACTTCTAATAGCCGCTAAATTTGTCGAATAAAAATAGGTTAAATACTCATTCAGCCACTGTTCAGATGACTTTTTATAACGTATAACTCCCGATGCTGACACGGCCTGGCACATATATATTTCGTCGTATATTGGTTCAATGTACATGACATCTCTTTTAAAGTGCTTCGGTACTTTCATCATTTACCCTTTCTCACATATTTTTAGTATTAGATGAAATTATACATCATTTTAAGTGCTTTTTCATTCAAATGTTAACTTTTATATTTAATAATGTTTATTTTTGTTAACTAAAGCGATTATTAAAACTCTAAAGAACACAGTAAATTATAGTTATCCGGAAATAATTTAAGAATCGATTCTTACAGGAGTTAACATGGAAATTATCACTTCTTACGAACCGATGATTCGTTCTATAATTAACAAACTTAACATTTTATATGACATTGATGAGTATATGCAGATTGGTAGACTCGCAGTATATGAAGCATTAAAGAAACACGATAAAACAAAATGTAAAGAATCTCAGTTTGTATATACGATGATTTACCAAAGAATGATTGACGAAATTCGTAGAGAATCTAAACGGCAAGATCGTTTTACAATTACTGAGGACACGATACTCGATACGTTTTCTACAAAATTCAGTGATATAGATTTTTACTTAATCGGTGTGAAAGATAAACTCACTGATAGAGAGTATGCGTGGTTAACCATGACTTTAGATGGTTACGCACTTGTAGAAATTGCAAAATATTTAAACGTTAGTATATCTACAGCAAAAAATATAAGAAAAAGCGCAAGGAAGACACTCTACTCGCACTTTTATTGAGAAATTGTACTAAAAATTGTATAATAGTATAACGATTCTTTTGGAGGGGTTAATGTGAGTAAGAACAAAGACGAAGAAGAAATTGTACCAGCAGAAGTCGGCGATATTGTTGAATTTGACGGTATGCTTGGTAAAGTAGAAAAAATTAATGAAAACTCAGTCATTGTTGACATTACAATTAACGAGGACTGGAACGAAAATGAAGATTTTGAAAAGACAGTTGTAAATCATAAACGTTATAAAATTAAAAAGTAATAATTTTAAACGGCCAAATTTAATTTGGCCGTTTTTTGTTTATATTTATTAAAATATTATGTATAATTATGAATATTATATTTTAAAGGAGGTAGCGCTATGGATAAGCGTCCATTTCGTTTTATTACATCACTTGTACCATTTTTAGTTATGATTACAACAATGCTATATAGCGTCGTTGTACTGGACATTACACCACATATCCCGTTAATTATCGGAGCCATCGTCGCAGGAGGAATCGCTTATTTCCATGGATACTCATGGTCTGAAATCGAAGATTTTATGTATCGTGGCATTAAATTAGCGCTACCTGCACTGATCATTATTTTACTTGTTGGACTTGTTATTGGTTCTTGGGTCGGCGGTGGTATTGTAGCAACAATGATTTACTACGGGTTAAATATAATCAGTCCGAAGTATTTTTTAGTCACTGTCGTTATTATTTGTTCGATCGTTTCATTAACAATTGGGAGCGCATGGTCAACGATCGCAACTGTCGGTATCGCGTCACTCGGAATTGGTGTTGGTTTAAACATCCCACTTGGTCCAACAGCAGGTGCGATTGTTGCTGGAGCATTTTTTGGAGATAAGATGTCACCACTTTCTGACACGACAAATTTAGCATCTGGTTTAACACACACAAATATTTTTAAACACATTAAACATATGCTTTACACGACAGTACCTGCTGTTATTATTACGTTAATCGTCTTTCAGTGGTACACCGTAAAGTATATTAATAATACATCTGTTGACTTAAATAGTATCGAAACTCTTAGACAAAATATCTCTGAAGCGTTTGTTATTTCACCGTGGTTACTACTTGCACCAGTCATTGTTTTAGCAGTTATATTATTTAAAGTACCACCAGCACCTGCACTACTCGTTGGGGCATTTCTTGGAACGCTCGCACAGTTATTTGTACAAAATGATTCGTTAGCATCAAGTTTAACAACGCTAATTGACGGATTTGAGATTACGACCTCTAACGAGTCGATTGACGTCCTATTTAACCGCGGTGGTATGATGGATATGATGTTTGTAGTGACGATGACATTTGTTGCGATGAGTTTTGCTGGTATTATGGAACACTCTGGCATGTTACAAGTTATTTTAGATCATATTTTAAAATTCGCGAAAAATACATTCGGATTAGTATCCAGTGCGTTACTCTCTGCGATTTTTATTAACTTAACGTGTGCAGAGCATTACATCTCAATTATTGTACCTGGAAGAATGTTCGTTCGACCGTTTGTTGATAATAACCTCGATACGAGTAACTTATCAAGAACATTAGAAGACGGCGGAACTGTGACGTCTGCACTTGTTCCGTGGAGTACAGATGGCGTTTTTATATACGGAGCACTCGGTATTTCAGTACTTGAATATGGACCTTTTGCTGTCATGAACTACGCTGCACCAATCATCGCGCTAATACTCGCTGCGACAGGTATCGGTATTAAGAAAATTACAGATGACGATAAATTAAACTTTTATAAAAAATATTATCCAAATGAAATAAAATAAGAGCAGGATTTCCCGCTCTTATTTTTCTTTATAGAGTAAACCGTAACGTGAAAACATTTCAACTTGATTAGAGTACTCTCTTAATTTTTTTAAATCTTTTTTTGTCGGTGTTTCATCGACATGTTCAATTTTAAACACATCTTCAGCGTCCGCTTCCTCGTAATCGACATTTTGTTTAAAATGCATACCGTTTTCTTCAAATGATAAAGATAAATCGATACCCTCTTTCTTACTCATTTCTTTATAATATTTTTGAAGTGGTGTAAATTGTTCAACCGCTTCATCTTTAGTCAGTTCTTGAGACTCATATGGAAGAACGACATCCATATTAAAGGCGATCACTTCATTGTCTTTACGCTCAATCGTTCCTGTTCCTTCAATCTCTTCTTGGGCTTCAAAATTCGCAGTCGCTTCACCTTCAGTATAATACCCTCTCATAAATAACGTATTTTTCATTTGGTCATAACTAATATAAACACCTTCTGTATCTTCATCTTCAGGGATATTTGCGACTAAATTTAAATCTGCATTTTCATAATCAATCGTTAACGTTTCAGTAAAATCTTTGTCTCTTAAATCTAGATTATACTCAACACCGTCTTGATTCTTTTTAAGTGCTTCATTTTCTTCGATTAACTTTTTCTTAGCGTCGGTTTTATCTTTATAACCTCTTGCTTCATATGTACTATTTGTAGTTGTCTTTTGTTTAATTAATACGTCATCTGAATGCGTCAGTGTAACCTCTGATTCTTCGTCACCATTTTTTAAATATAACGTATCATCTTCCATTTTAAATTTGTCATATTGCAACTCATTTTTTTGTTCAACTTTTTCCTGAGTCATCGTAACGTCATCTAGATTTTCTTCTTCAGTTTCATGATTACAGCCTGCTAAAGTTGTTACTACTAATGTTGTTAATAATATTTTTTTCTTCATGAATAAAAACACCCCAACTATAATTAAAAAAAGGATGCAATAAGCATCCTTAAAATTAGTATAGCATTTTTTTAATTCATTTTAGCCAACTGTTAGACGATCCGTTGGATATTTGATAATTGATTTACGGTTATCACCGAAACTAAGTAAGAAACTTAAAAATCCAACGCGTCCAATAAACATAAAGAAGATTAAAATGAGTTCACTAGTCGTATTTAAATCTTCAGTAATTCCCATTGACATTCCACACGTTCCGAATGCACTTGCAACCTCAAAAATAATCGACATTAAACTATGTCTGTCACCTTCTACAAATGTAATAATCGATATACCTAAAAACATAAGTACGATAGCAAGAAAGAACACGATAAATGCACGTTCAGTATCTTGTCTAGCGATACTACGTTTAAAAATTATCGGGCGCTCTTCCCCTTTAGAAAATGCGATGATTGTCAGTATTAAAATCGCAAGTGTCGTGGTACGAATACCACCACCAGCACTTGATGGTGATGACCCGATAAACATCAGCATACTAAATAATAATTGCGTCGCTTCATTTAATAACGAAGGATCTACAATAGTAATTCCAGCACTACGTGTAGAGACACTCATAAAAACTGCACTCGTTACTTTTGACAATATTGAATTGTTAAACTGTGATCCGTTCCACTCAATCAGCAAATAAAAAACAGTACCGAGTAAAAATAATATCGCATACATTGACGTTGTAACTTTTGTAAATAAACTAAATCTAAAATATGGATTTTTTCGACTAAAATATTCTTTCACTTCAATTAACACTGGATAACCAATCGCACCTAACACAATTTGAAACATCACTGGAATAATGATGTAGTAATTATCACTATAACCAATTAATGATTGGTGGTATAAGTCGAATCCAGCGTTCGTCGTTGCAGAGACTGATAAAAATGTTCCTTGAAGGAGCGCATCTAAAAAGTTTTCAGTTTTATAATAGAAAACTAACGTGTAAATGAATGCACCGATAAATTCTATTAAAAATAGCAACGATACGATGTTAAGAACGAGCTGAACACCACCTGAAATTACTTGGCGACTATTATCGACCATAATCGCAGTACGTTCTCTTAGAGTTATTTTTCTTCCAAGAAGTATCCATATAAATGTCGACATCGCCATAATTCCAATACCGCCAAGGTTTAAAATAAACATTAAAAGAATAATTCCATACGTATTAAACGTGTCGACGATATTTACTGTCGTTAACCCTGTAACGGAGATACCGGAAGCAGTAACAAATAGCGTATCCATAAAAGTTATATATGTATCGTCATTATAAAAAAACGGCAACTGCATTAATAATGTAGAAACTATTAATGCACTTAAATAATATAAAAATATTGACCGCTGTGGTGTCATACGGTTCAGCATGTTACTAATAAATCTCACGGCGCCTCCTCCTTAAAAAATACTATACGCTTATTACTCTCATCTTTCAATTTATTTTAAAATAAAAAAGATAACGAGATTTACTCGTTATCTTTTAAAGTTGAACGTCTGTCGTTTCTTTTTGACCATCGTAATAATACGTGACTGTTATTGTATCTCCTGGCTTTTTATTGTTGTATAAATATTGTCTAAATTCCATTGCACTTTTTACTTCAGTATCATCAAGTTGTGTAATGACTGAAAGTTCTTTAATACCTGCACGGTCTGCTGGAGATCCTAACTGAACCTCACTAATAACGACACCGTCAGTAACATCTTCTGGTAATTTTAAATATCTCACTTTATCGCTATCATTTATTAAGAATAAGTCTACAAGACTTAAGCCTATAAATGGACGGTCTACTTCTCCACCGTTTTCTAGCTCTTCAATAATAGACTGCACATCGTTTGAAGGTATCGCAAAACCAATTCCTTCAACGTTATCTAACCCAATTTTCATCGAGTTAATACCGATTAACTGACCGTCACTATTCACAAGTGCGCCTCCTGAGTTACCAGGGTTAATCGCTGCGTCAGTTTGAAGTACAGTCGCTTCCCAGTCGATTGTGCCGTCACCATCAATATCTACTGGAACCGCACGATCTAATGCAGATACAATTCCTCTAGAAACAGAGCCACTAAACATATCACCGAGTGGTGAACCAATAGCAATCGCATCTTCACCGACAAGTAGCTCGTCACTATTTCCAAATTCGATGACGTCTTCAATGTTACCTTTAGGTACGCGAAGTACCGCGAGATCTGTCCAAACATCTGAACCGAGTAATTCCGCTTCAATCGTTTCTCCATCTGCTGTATTAATTTGAACATCAGACGCACCGTCAATTACGTGGTGGTTCGTTACAATATACGCATAATCACCGTCTAATTTGTAAATCACACCTGATCCAGTGCCTGCTTCTAATAACTCATCTGACAGCTCTGTACCAAAAAAAGATGTTTGTTGTTGTAAGTTTAAAACAGAAACAACGGCTGGTCGTGCTTTTTCAACCGCAACAATTGTATCTGTCACGACTTTATCACCGTGTGATTGCTCGATTTCTTGTCTTACATCTTCAGTATTTTTACTTTGTTTTTCTACGACATCGTCTGTATTATTTTCATTAAAGAAAAAATGATACGCACCAAGTATTAATAGCGCACCAAGTAGTCCTGCAAGTAAACCAGCAAGTACTGGACTCATCCCACTTTTACGAGGCTTAAAATTATTTGATGTGTCATTCATTTCTTTTTCTTCTCTATTTTGACGCGTAAATTCTTCTTTAGGTGCTTCGTTCGAAGCTTCAGTGTCTTCATCTTTAACACGTTCGAATTGTACAGTATCATGCTGATCTAATTCATGTGCTCTACGTCTGTATTTATCTTCGAAAGTTTCTCTCTTATCGTCATCATGACGCATTAACATCATCCTTCACATTCTTTTTTTTACCACCTGCAAACCATCCAATTAGAATGATTACTAGCATCACAATCCAAAATGTGAGTTTCCAAACTGTAGATTGTGGGAAAGTTTCAGGTAAAATGCCAACTGCTTCATGAGAAAGTGTTAATACTGTTAGTTTCACACCAACCCATCCGACAATTGTAAATGCTGCAACTTCTAAACTTGGTCGTTCTGCAAGTAATTTTACAAACCAATTCGCAAAGAAACGCATAATAATAACGCCAATTAATCCACCGACTAACATCACTGTATATTGACCGATGTTTACTCCGAAGAAATCTCCACCAACTTTTGGTAATGCGAGTGCGATTGCAGCTGCTGCTAAAATTGAATCTACCGCAAACGCAATATCTGCAACTTCAACTTTAAGTACAGTCATCCATAATCCAGAGCCTTTTTTCTCATGTTTTTCGAGTTCTCGCTCTTTTTCTTCTTCACTATCGTTCTTATGTTTATATATACCTATTAAATGACTAATTGAAACGTAGAACAGGTATAACGCACCGATTGCTTGAACAAACCACCATTGAACGAGCCATACGAGTAGTAATATCGCGACCATTCTAAAGATGAAAGCCCCAAGAAGTCCATAAAATAATGCTTTCTTACGGTCTTTTGGTGATAAATGTCTGACCATTACAGCAAGCACCACTGCGTTGTCTGCTGCAAGTAATCCTTCAAGTACGACGAGTACAATTAATACCCATCCATATTCTAATAAAATCGATACATCCATATCTTCACTCCTTAAACTTAAAAAAGACCATAGTAAATAGACATCGTCTACTTACTATGGTCTCACTGAACAAATATATTGTCTAACACACCGGGCAGATTGCCGTAATGACGATGTGTTACTAGTTACCTAGCGTTACTCCCCATATATTATTCATTTGTAGCAATTATATAGCTTTAATGAATTAAAGTAAACTATATAACCTAATATCTGGATATTTCTCGCTAAACCATCTTAATGCAAAATCATTTTCAAATAAAAATACTTTGTTGTCGTATCTATCGTACACAAGTGTTGAACGCTGGGTATCCATTTGATTCGTAATATCTTCTTCATTCTCTACCCAGCGCGCTTGCTTTTGTCCGATTGGTTCCATAACAACGTCTGTATTATATTCATTTTTCATACGGTGCTCGAACACTTCAAACTGAAGTTGACCAACTGCACCGATAATTGGCTGATTTGTGTGGATCGTTTTATAATACTGAATCGCACCTTCTTGAACGAGCTGTTCAATTCCTTTATAGAAGTGCTTTTGCTTCATCACATTTTTAGCAGATACTTTCATAAATAACTCTGGTGTAAACTGCGGTAGTTCTTTAAACTCGATATGTTTGTCTGAAGTTAACGTATCTCCAATTTGATAATTTCCAGTATCATATAATCCAATAATATCTCCAGCGTATGCGACGTCAACAGTCTCTGTATCATCCGCCATAAACATCGTCGCTCGAGTAACTTTTTGTTTTTTACCTGTACGCTGAAGTTTTACATCCATCCCACGTTTAAATTCACCAGAGACGATACGTAAAAATGCGAGTCGGTCTCTATGTTTAGGGTCCATGTTCGCTTGAATTTTAAAGATAAATCCTGAGAATTCTTCTTCAGTCGGTTCAATCACCTCGCCTGACTTTGTTTCAAGTGCGTTTGGACTTGGTGCGTAGTCTACAAATGTATCTAAAAATTCTTCAACTCCGAAGTTAGATAATGCAGAACCGAAAAATACAGGTGTTAGATCTCCTGTTGCGATTTTTTCTTTATTGAATTCATCACCCGCTTCTTCAACGAGCATAAACTCTTCAATCGACTCTTTAAATGCAGAATCTTTTTCGATGTCATGCGGCTTTTCAAGTTCGTAATCATCGTTTAGTTGTAACATCTCTTCTTCACGGTACGGATTTATTTCTTTTGTGCGTCGATTAATAATTCCAAAGAAACTCGGCCCCATTCCGATTGGCCATGTCATTGGATACGTTTCGATATCTAGAGTTTCTTCAATTTCTTCTAGTAATTCAAACGGATTTTTACCGACACGGTCGAGCTTATTAATAAAAGTAAATACTGGAATACCACGCATTTTTGCAACTTTAAACAATTTTAACGTTTGCGGCTCGATACCTTCTGCTGCGTCAATTACCATCACTGCACTATCAACAGCCATTAACGTACGGTACGTATCTTCAGAGAAGTCTTCGTGTCCTGGTGTATCTAAAATATTTACTTTATAACCGTCAAAATCAAACTGCATGACAGAACTCGTCACTGAAATTCCGCGTTCTTGTTCAACTTTCATCCAGTCAGATGTCGCAAATTTACCTGTTTTTCTTCCTTTAACAACTCCAGCTTCACGAATCGCTCCACCAAATAATAATAGCTTTTCAGTTAACGTTGTTTTCCCTGCGTCCGGGTGCGAAATAATCGCAAACGTCTTTCGTTTATTAATCTCTTCTTTTAGTCCCATAAAATCTCCTTAACACTATTTTTAAAAGTATATTAGTAAAAAATGTTAGTTTTCATATCCTGGAAAGTTATATTTTTCATACGCAAAGTTTAATGCAATTAAATCATCTCGATGGGGTTCTTTTACATGATTTTCCATAATTTGATACGGCTCTCGTCCTTTACCTGCTAAAAATACCGTATCTCCAGGTTGTGCGTAGTCAATTGCTATTTTAATTGCTTGTTCTCTATCGATTTCTTTTGCATAGTTATTATGCGTCATTCCTTCTTCAACGATTTCAATGAGCATGTTTTTATCGTCATTTCCTGGGTTATCTACTGTCAGTACAACGTAGTCTGACATACTCGCAATGCGTCCCATCTCTTTTGCTTTTGAATAATCTCTTTCACCAGTCATCCCGTATACAGTAATAAGTCTACCGGTATTGAATGGTCGAATCGTCTCGATGACTTTTTCTAGTGCATCTGGTGTGTGCGCAAAATCGATAATTAAGTTAAATGGTAAACGGTTATCTAGTACTTCTAACCGTCCAGACACTGCTTTCATATCTTCAACTGCTGTGATAATACGTTCTAAGCTATAGCCTTGTAGCCACTCACTAATAATCGCACACATTAAATTTTCAATATTATAATCTCCAACAAACGGTGATTTTACATTGTATTCTCCTTCAGGTGTAACTAGCGTAAATGTCGTCCCTTCTAGACTTCCTTCGATATTTTTAGGATAAAAATCTGCAGAGTCATTAAAACCGAATGTGACCACTTCATGTGGTGTCATTGAACGATACTTTTTTGACCAAGGGTCTGAATCATTTAAAATGACGTATTTCGTCTTTTTTAAATCTTGACCGAGTTGAGAGAATAATAATCCTTTTGTAAACCCGTAGTCTTCCATCGTACCGTGAAAATCTAAATGATCTTGCGTCATATTCGTAAATATGACAATATCAAAGTCAATTCCAAACGTACGGCCAAGCTTTAATGCATGACTAGATACTTCCATTGTAAAAACTTCAGTTTCTCTTTCAACAGCTTCTTTTAAGCGTTTGTGGAGTCTTGTTGTCTCAGGTGTCGTATTTAAAGAAGGGTAAGTATCTTCGTTAACCTTAAACCCGTTTGTTCCTAAATACGCACTTTTCTTAGACATACTAATACTTAAATTATGAATCATTGTAGAAACTGTTGTTTTACCATTTGTTCCTGTTACACCAACCATCGTCATACTTTCGTGCGGAAAGTCGTATAAATATTCCGCAAAAAGTGCCGATACTTTTGACGGATCCTTTACTTTAATTAACCCGACACCTTCTGGTAGGTCTTTTTTTCTATCTGATAAAATTAACTGTGAACCATTTTCAACCGCACTATCTATATAATTAAAACCATCAGTTTCAATTCCTTTTAAAGCTACAAAAATTGTGCCCGGTTTTACTTCTCTAGAGTCTACAGTAATATCCGTCACTTCATCTGGTAAATCACCGTAAATTTCTTTTATTTTTAACAATGAAATTAACTGTTCTGTTTTCATCTTTTCACCTCTAACAGTTTGATTCAATTATACAACAATCAAAATAAAATACGCCTATAACGGCGCATTTTATTGTGTCTTTTTCTGTTGTTTCTTTTCACGTCGTCGTATCAATACGATACTAACTTCGTATAATGCAATCATCGGCGCGAGTGTAATTAGATGAGTAAATACGTCCGGCGGCATAATAAGTGCTGTTACTACGAGTAGCCCGAAGTATACATACTTTCTAATTTTTACCATCGTTTCTGCATTTAGTAGACCGATATAATTTAAGAATAATATAACGACGGGTAGTTGAAATATTAGACCAAACGGAATCGTCGTCATGAGTAGGAATGCCATATACTCATCAGCAGTTACAATAACATCAAAGTTCTTCTCACCTAGAGAAATTAAGAAGAAGTAACTGATCGGATGGACGACAAAATATCCAAATAAAAGCCCTGCGACAAATAAGAATAACATCCCTGGCAATGAACTTTTAATAAACGCCGTCTCTCTTTCAACGAGTCCAGGCTTCATAAAGCCCCATAAAAACCAGCAGATAAAAGGAACAGATAATCCAAGGCTAATCGATACTGAAGTTTGAAGATAAAATCGAATCACTTCAAATGGTCCTAATACTACAATATTTGCGCCTTTAGAAACGTACGGGAACCACCAACTTACCGTCGCAAATATAATTACGAACCATAATACAACAACAAGTGCTGATTTTATAACGACAGCTCTTAAATCTAAAATATGGTCCATTAACGGTGCCATATTATCTTCTTGGGTTAGCTTCTTACGTTTTCTATTTACTGGCACTTCTTTATATTCATGTTCATTAGACATAATTATGTACCACCTTAATCATTCAACCATTAATTGAAGTTTTACTACTCTAAATTCATATCTATAGAGTTTACAACTATAAGTATTAATTCAATTAATGATTACCTAAAGAATAGGATGAATGGAATTATGTATTTATTATAATATAGTTTTTAGTTTTAAAAAACATCATAAAAAGAAGAAGCTAAGTTTCACTTAGCTTCTAGTTATTTTTCTAGACGTTTATTGTCTTTGTGGTAGTTAATAACACCTTCAGCGCAGCGATATGCGAGTGCACATACTGTTCCTGTTGGGTTGTTACCTGAGTTATGAACGAATGCACTTGAACCTACGACGAATAGATTATCTCTGTCCCAGTGTTGTAGCCAAGTGTTAACTACAGAGTTCTTAGGGTCATCTCCCATTGGAGTACCCCCTGCTAAGTTTGTTGACTGGTACGGAACGATATCATAGTCACCGATATCTCCGTCTTCAACGTCAATATGTTTAGCACCCATTTTCTTTAAAATCTCTTCACATTGTTTTACGAGATATTTGTTACGCGCGTTATCTTTTTCTGTCCAATTATAAGTCAGACGCACTTGCGGATTACCGTAAGCATCTTTATACGTTGGATCTAAAGATAAATAGTTATCGCGGTGCGGGCCTGTATGTGCCATCGTATACACTTCAAGTGTTCGTGTGAAGTTATTTACCGACTCATCTTTAAAGTCTTTACCCCATGACGGTGTGTCTTCTTTAACAACATTCGTTAAAATAGGACGACTGCCTGTTTGAGTGAAGTGAATTGAACCACCATGAATGAAATCAAGGTCTTCATGCTCAAAGTTATCTCCGTTAAAGTCATCTAAAATCATACCAAGTGCTCCTGCACCCATAAATGTATTAAACTGATCGTCGAAGAAACCTGTTGCACCAAGTCCTGTTTGGTAACAGTAATGACTTCCTAACGTACCTTTACCAGTTTCTGGATCGTATTGTTTACCAATATCAGATACTGCGAGTAATTTATAGTTACTAAATACGAAGCTAGAAAGTACAACGATGTCTGCTGGTTGGAAATACTCTTCGTGAGTTTCAGTGTCGATAAATTTGACTCCTATAACTTTCTTTTTGTCGTCTTTATCTGTCACGATTTCAGTGACGTTAGAGTTGTAACGAATTTCATGATTGCCTGTTCTTTCAGCTGTTTTTAGTACTGTCACGTCAGGTGTTGCTTTTGCGTCGTATTCACATGCGAATCTTTCACAAAATGCACAATACTGACATTGATTTAACGTTTCACCATCAGGGTTAACGTAATTTTGCGACATATTTGATGATGGCATCATAATTGGGTGAAGTTCTAATTCTTTCGCAGCATCTTCAAACATTTTTAATGTTTTCGTTTTTACCATTGGTGGGTTAGGGTACGGGCTAGAACGTTTCTCACCAAGTGGATTTTCTTCACCACTTACGCCTGCTGTTTTCTCAAACGTATCATAATATGGTTCCATATCATCAAACGTAATTCCCCAGTCACGGTACATAAAGCCATCATCTTCTGAAAGCTTATCTTTACCGTACTTATCTTCTGTCATTGATTTAATTTCAAAATCATATTTCATGTAGCGGTCTGTCTGACCATTCCAGTGCGTACCGGCACCCCCGCGACCTTGTCCTGGTAAAAATGATCCGAATCTACGAATCGGTAATGCACGCTCATCACGTTTATTTCTAAATGTTAAAGTTTCTTTTGAAGCGTCCTGCATTAACTCGTAACGCACCGCGTATTTTAACTCATCGTGAACGTGCTGATAATCATTCGTATCGCGGTATGGACCTCTTTCTAAACTTTTTACTTTTAAGCCTTCTTTAGTCGTTTCAGCTGAAACGATTCCGCCGGTCCAACCGGCGCCAATCGTTACAACATCGACTTTTTCAAGCTCTTTAGCCATTAAAATCTACCCCTAAGAATAAATTATTACTTCTCTAAACGTTTTTTATCTTTTGAATATTTAATTACACCTTCAGCACAGCGATACGCAAGAGCACCAACTGTACCTGTTGGGTTATAACCTGAGTTATGCGCAAAGTTACCTGCACCAACAACGAATAGGTTATCTCTATCCCAGTGTTGTAGCCAATTGTTAACTACAGATGTTTCTCTGTCATCACCCATAATAGTACCACCAGTGTTGTGTGTAGATTGGTAAGGAACAATGTCATAGTCGCCTAATTCATCGTCAACATCTACTTTTTTAGCACCCATTTTTTCTAAAATTTCTCCACAACGTTCTGCTAGATATTTTGTTCTTTTTCTGTCCATATCTGTGAAGTTGTAAGTTAATCGTACGAGTGGTACACCAAATTCATCTTTATAGTCACTATCTAAGTCAAGATAGTTATCTTTATGTGGACTTGATGCACATTGTCCAGCAACTGATAAAGATCTCGTATATTGTTTAACAGATTCCTCTTTAAAGTCTGCACCCCATGAAGGAGTTCCTTTTGGTACAGGGTTAGTCACAATTGGTCTTGAACCAAGTTGAGTAATTGTGATACTACCACCGTGTAAGAAATCTAAGTCTTCGTGATCGAAGTTATCTCCATTAAAGTCATCCATAGACATACCTAGTGCACCTGCACCCATGAAGACGTTAAATTGTTCGTCAAAGAATCCTCTAGCACCACCGAATGTTTGATAACAATAGTTACGTCCAAGTGATCCTTTTTCAGTTTTCGGATCATATTGTTCACCGATATCTGAAACTGCTAATAATTTGTAGTTATTGAATACGTAACTTGTTAATACAACGATATCCGCTGGTTGAATGAATTCTTCTTTAGTTAGTGTATCTACATATTTAACACCTGTAACTTTAGAATCATCATCATCGTCAGTTAAAATTTCTACGACGTTACAATGTGTACGAAGTTCAAAGTTATCGTGACGTTGTGCAGTTTTTAATACTGTCACTTCTGGTGTAGCTTTCGCGTCGTATTCACATGCGAAACGCTCACAGAACGCACAATACTGACATGGATTTAATTTTTCACCATCTGGATTTTCGTATGCTTCAGACATGTTTGCTGATGGTAAAAAGTGTGGGTGATAACCCATATCATTTGTTGCATCTTCAAACATTTTCATCATTTTTGTTTGAACCATTGGACCGTTTGGATAGTCTTTACTTCTTTCACCTTCGAAGTGGTTGACTGTTCCACCGACACCTGCAGTCTCTTCAAACTGTGTAAAGTATGGTTCTAACTCATCATATGTAATACCCCAGTCTCTAAAGCGGTATCCATCATCTTCTTGAAGGCGATCTTCACCGTACTTTTCTTTCGTTTGAGTTTCAATTTCAAAGTCATAAGGTAAAAATCTATATACCCAACCGTTCCAGTGTGTACCTGCACCACCGACGTTATCTCCAAGTAAGAATGACCCTTGTTGACGCATTGGTAATGCACGTTGGTCTGGTTCATTTCTGAATGTTAATGTTTCTTTAGAAATATCTTGCATAAGTTCATAACGAATCGCATATTTTAATTCGTCATGCACGTGCTGATAATCTTCTGTGCCTCTTTTTTTACCTCTTTCAAGACTGACTACTTTTAGTCCCTCTTTTGCCGCTTCTGCTGCGACGATTCCGCCTGTCCAGCCTGCTCCGACAGTGAGGACATCTACTTTATCTAATTTCTTTGCCATTTATTTCTCTCCTAGCTAAAGTTTGGTAATGGGTCTATCTCTTTAAATTCGTCTGCATCAATCACGTCTAAGTATGAGTGCTGATGTCCAGGGAATTGTTTCATTTTCCAACCTTCCATGTTTCTGTTTCCATGATAAATTGGGTCACAATATGCCCCTTCTAACGTTGCTGAGCGAAGCATCGTAAAGAAGTATCCTGAAGTTGCTGTTGATTTTGGTACTCCGAAGTCGACTTTATCATCTTGGAAATCTTGAAGAATTTCATCTTGCTTGTCTTCATCAATATTTGAAAAGCTTTCTTCGAAGCGATCTTGTGCTTCATCTTGTAGTTTTTTAATACCAAGTCTGAAATATTCACCACGGTTTAAGTTAGATTGATAACCTTGAGTTGGTAAGCCTTCGTAGAAAGGTCCTTGCATATACTCTTTAGAGTTAAAGCCATATGCGCCTGCAAGTTGTCCATCTAAGAAGTATGCTGCACCGAGTTCTTTTGCTCCCGGTCCAACGTCCGTTTCTGGGAAAATTCTTTCCATCGCCGCTTCTATTGTTGCGAAATCTGAATCGTTTTCAAAGAAAATACGACCTCTATCAGGTACGTCAAACGAACCTCCGCCGCCGTGGCCACCGTGTTCGTCTTGTCCACCGTTACCCTCATTGTCACCAGAGTCTTTTGATTTATTGTTTGAATCCCCATCGAGGTTAAATCCAATTAAACCTCCAAGAAGACTTCCTCCGATAATACCACCTGTTGCTACACCCGTAGTTTTCAGGAAATCACGTCTTGAGAATTGTTTCTCCTCCGACATTTTCCTCACTCCTTAAATTAATCTCTTAATATATGATATATACAATTGTACACCTTTATGCTCATAATGTAATAGTTTAATTTAAATTTATGAAGTTTTTGTGTCTTTTTGTTTGAATAGGCTTTGAATAATAGAGTGAAGTTGTCTATAATTAAGGAGATAAGAGTATAAGAAAGGGAGTTTCCGAATAATGAAGTTTTTTGAAGCATTAAGATGGCCAAATGACCACATGGACCTTCGTTATGAAACAGATAAGTATTCTAATTTACCAATCGTGACACATGTTTTCGATACTGAAGACAGAGCAAACGATGCTGACTTAGATTACGTGACACGTGAATTCGGTCCAAAAATTAAAGCTGCACAAGATCGAATCGAATCAAATCGTGTAATTATGCTTGTATTATACATAGCTGCAGTTTTACTTCCAGCACTTGTTTTAACAGTAACAAAAGGTACAATCTTACCAGCTGGTTTTGCGATTGTATATGCATTTGTTGTAATCTTTGTTGTAGAAATGTTTAACCAGGTTACAATTAATAGAATGCTAAAAGAGATCGACGACGGTGTTGGTCAAGGTACACGCCGTGCATAATTAAAAGGGATACAAATCCGTAGATTTGTATCCCTTTTTTTAGTTAAATCTTCCGTATTGCTCGCTTTTTGTGCCTGAAGATACATAGCCCTCTTTTAATTTTAACCAGTAATGTCCGTCTTTAAAGACTACACTATTAAATGATAGTTGACTATTTGGCTTTACAACTTTTAAAATTTTTCCATTTAAACTGCTTGTCTTTCTGATATTCATATTAAACCGAGGTATAAATACTCCGCTAAAATGTTTATCTTTTCTTAGGTCAATCTGTTTAGCACTTATACCATTACAAACAAATTCTTTTTCTCGTAAATAGCCATATGGTTGAAACTGAATGTGTAAATGACTGGCCATCGGCGCGTTTAAATTATTCGTGTTTCCCTGCCTTGCGATGGTTTGACCAAATTTTACTCGTTCTCCAATATTCACTGTCAAATTTCTTTTTAAATGCCCGTAAATCACTTGTATACCGAGTGCTTCATTCGCAATGACAATCGTTGCACCAAAGTTACCATAGTTACTTGTCCCTCTGACAACAACCCCGCTAATCACTGCTGGAATGTCTGCACCGTCATACTTTACTAAATCATATGCACGGTGGTAACCCCCACAGTATGAATCATAGTTAAAACCATTCACCGTATAATTTCTATACCCAAACGGTTGCATTAAATGTGGATTACTCGTTATTTTAAACCCACACTTTTTTAAATATTCAATTGGATTCAAAAAATCCCCTCCTTAATTCTTATATCGAATGAAAGAGAGGATTCCGCTAATTAAAATTTACGTTTTGGTGTTTCAATATCACTAATTAACGTATGACTTAAATCACGTCTATATCGCCAAATGTTTTGTACAATAGATTTAATTACTGCATATGTCGGAATCGCAATTAATATTCCTAAAAATCCTGCGATATTTCCTGCCGCTAGTACGATTGTAATAACTGTTAGCGGGTGTAATGCAAGTTGCTGACCCATAACATTTGGTGTAATAATATTCGACTCAATTTGCTGAGCAGCAAGTGTAATGATTGAGACCCACACAAACATAATCGGATCTTGAATTAGTGCTAGGATTGCTGCAGGTAAAAATGCTACCCACGGACCAACAAACGGAACAACGTTCATAAATAACGCAAATATCGCAAGTAATAATGCATATTCTAAACCGATAATTTGGTAACCGATAAATAAAATAATACATAAAATAAATGATACAAGCATTTGACCTTGTATAAATGCACGGAGTGTTTTATCGATATCTCTAATTGTATCGAGTAAAAATAATTTAAAACGTCCTGTGAAAGGTCTTGTAATACTTGGTACAAATTTTTCGTGATCTTTTAGCATAAAAATAAAGAAAAACGGAACTAAAACGAGTGAAATAACAACTGAAACTGTACTCATAATAATTTTAAATGCGTTCGCAACGACGCTACTAAACATCGATGAACCTGTTTCAAATGCCTTATCTGTAATTTCATTTAAGTTTACTTCAAACGGTAATCGTTCTCTTTGATTCAGTACTGTATTTACAAAACTTTGAATTTCACGTTGAATAAGTGGTGCACGTGTAATTAAGTTTTGAACTTGTTCAGTTACAACTGGAATGACTGAAATTGATAATACTGTAATTACAATCGTAATAATTAAAAACACAGACACCATAGATAACCAACGTGGTGCTTTATGTCTTTCTAAAAACTCTTGAATTGGTATCGTTATGTAAAATAACACACCAGCCAGAAGCACTGGCACAAAAATAGTGGCAATGATTTGGAAAAATGGTACGAATATGTACTGAACTTGTACGACCATGTATATAATGATAAGCGTCATAATAAGCGCTACACCACTTTGAAACCAAATCTTATTAAACATAGAAGTGCCTCCTTTTTAAAACTTGTTATTATTATATCACTTATAAATTAAAAAACTGTAGTTCTTTTAAATTTCTTACTCATTTAATATTCATGTAAAGTACGATACACTATCTTTAAAAAAGGAGTATACAAATGAACTTTTCAACAGGCATTCATAATAGTGAAATTAACTCTACTATTTTAAATGAAACCATTGATTTTCAATATTATATACCAAAACAGTTCAATATAAACGAAAAATATCACGTTTATTATATGTTCGACTCTCAAGACTTTTTTAAATACGGGCAAATCAATCGTATATATGAACGACTTTATAAAAATAATGAGATTGAAGCTGCAATTATGGTTGGTATTCCTTACCCTAATGTTGAATGGAGAAACCATCACTTCCAACCAGAAGGTGAACATACAGAAACATTTATGGAGTTCATCACTAAAGAATTCGTTCCCTTTGTTGATGATAAATTCCCAACAATAGATAGTCGAGATAGCCGCTTACTGATGGGCGAAAGTTTAGCTGGAAGCTTTAGTATTAAACTCGGTATTCATTATCCGAATCTCTTTAAAAATATACTCGCATTTAGTCCAGAAGTAACTGATGAGTTTTATGATGAAATCGTCGAGACAGATGGCACTAAAGACATTCACTTATACCATACAATTGGACTAGAAGAGCAAGACTTCATTACAATTACTGGTCGACAAGCAAACTTCTTAGATCCTAACCGCGAGCTCAATGAAGTACTCTTTACTATTCCAGAACGCTACGAATATAAAGAACTTGACGGCGGGCACATATGGAAAACTTGGAAACCAGAAATTGAGCATGCGCTAAAATTCTTTTACGGCGTTTAATTAAGTCGAGGTCGTTTATCGTCGGTGAAAATTAAGTGTCGCAGACGATTCATAGAACTCTCTTCAATAAAATTTAAAAGCGCTAGGACAAGAAGTCCTAGCGCTATTTTTATGCCATTGCGTGATAACCTGAGTCGACGTGTAGTATTTCTCCAGTGATTCCTGAAGCGAGGTCAGATAGTAAGAACATCACTGCGTTTCCGACTTCTAATTGGTCGACGTTTCGTTTTAAAGGTGCACGTTCTTCGATTTCTTTTAATACTGTTTTAAATTCACCGATTCCTGATGAACTTAGTGTACGAATTGGACCAGCAGATACTGCGTTTACACGGAATCCTTCATTACCTAAATCAAGTGCTAAATATTTTACACTAGATTCAAGTGCTGCCTTAGCAATACCCATCACATTATAGTTTGGGATTGCACGTTCCCCACCAAGATATGTCATCGTGACAATTGATCCACCTGGGTTAAGTATTTTTTTAGCCTCTCTAGCAACAATCGCAAGTGAATATGCTGAAATATCTAATGCTAGCTGGAATCCAGCGCGTGACGTTTCAGAGTATCCGCCTTTTAATTCGTCTTTATTAGCGAATGCGATTGCGTGAAGTACACCGTCAATTCCACCAGTATGTTCTCCAATTTCTTTAAATGCACGTTCAACATCTTCGTCTGACGTGACGTCACAGTTCACCATAAAATCATGGTCGCCTTCTAATTCGCCTTTTAATTTATCAATTTGTTTTTTAAAGCGATCGTTTAGCGTTGTGAATACGATATTTGCACCTGCTTTATCTAAAGCACGCGCTGCGCCCCAAGCGATTGAACGTTGGTTTGCGACACCCATCACTACATAAGTTTTACCTTTTAAATTCATGAGAATCCTCCATTCGTATTAGTACCTACTACTAATTTTAAAGATTTCTTTGAAAAATGCAACGAATATCTATGTTAAGGCACCCATTAATGCATTCGCGAGAGAAAAGTAAATCATTAAACTAATAATGTCGTTTGACGTCGTTATAAATGGTCCACTTGCGACCGCTGGGTCAATACCGAGTTTTGACATTCCCATAGGTATAAATGTCCCAGTTAATGTCGCAACTGTCATCGCAACAAATAACGACACACTGACAATTAATCCGACAACTGGTTGACCAAATAAGATTGTAATGATAATAAAGAGTAGTACCGCACACGTTATTCCTGTCATCATTCCAGTAAATATATCTTTCATTGCAAGCTTTAGTAAACTTGCACGTTTAATGTCACCTGTCGCAAGTCCTCTAACTGCGACTGCTAGACTTTGCGTGCCTGCATTACCCGCCATACCACCAATAATTGGTATGAATGCACCAAGTAATGCTACTTTTTCTAATGTATCTTCGAATGTCGACAGCATCGTCGCTGTAATCATACCCATTAATGTTAAACCGATTAACCACGGCAAACGCTTCTTCGCTGCTGTGAATGATGAATCATCAAGTGGTGATCCTTCATCACTCATACCAGCTAATCTATAGTAGTCTTCTTCCGCTTCTTCTTGGATAACGTCCATGATATCGTCTGCTGTGATAATACCAACTAAATGTTCTTGATAATCCAGTACCGGAACCGCGAGGAAGTTATAGTCTCTCATCACATATGCGACTTCTTCTTGGTCATCTGATACGTTAACTGAGATTACACGTTCTTTCATAATATCGCCGATATATTCATCTTCATCAGCAATAATTAAATCACGTAATGAAATAATACCGACTAACTTATTATTAATATCTGTTACGAAGATGTAGTAAATTGTTTCACTATTTGGTGCTACTCTTCTTAAGTGTTCCATCGCTTGGTGGACAGTCATTTCACTATCGATTGAAACGAATTCTGTCGTCATGATACCACCAGCGGTATCATCCTCGTAGTTCATAAGTATGCGAATTTCTTCGCGGTCGTCTCTTTCCATTAATGCTAAGAAACTCATCATCACTTCTTTTGGTAAGAAATTCATGATGTCGGCTGCGTTATCGTACTGCATCGCTCCAAGAACTTGCGCAGCGTATCTCGCATCCATACCTGTAAGTATTTCTTCCATTTCTTCATCAGATAACGTTAGCGTATCGAAAAAGTCTGAAATCTCTTTTGGACTTAATAAGCGGTAAAGCTTATCTCTATCTTCGTTATCTAATAATGAGTAGAACTCACCTTGTTCGTATTCATGTAGCTTTAAAAAGTTTTCTCTAAATGGTTCATAATCTTCATTTTCTAAAAGAACAATTAGCTCATCATATGCTTCTTTTTTCTCGATGTCTTCTACATGGTCTGTATTTGTTGTATCTGTGTCTACTGACAACTCTTTCACCTCTAACTTGAGATAAACGACTCCCTGACTCTATGCCAAAATGGGAAATGTCTAAATCTCGCAAATTTGATTGTTTCTTCTGCCACCTTATATTCAATCGATGAAATACCGTTTAACTGAAAATGTAAATGGTCGATTGTCAGTAAATGCGTATCATTTTTATTTGGATACACATTTAACGTGTGGTGACTTGGTAAAATAATCGACGAGCCAATCGTCCTAAATACTCTATTGTTAATTGATGCGATTTCTGTTAATTGAATCGACTGAAATGACGGGTGAATTAAAGCACCACCAAGCGACTTATTATAAGCCGTTGAACCAGATGGTGTCGAGATACAAATCCCGTCTCCTCTAAACTTTTCAAAATGCTTACCACCAATCCCAACATCAATCGCAAGCGTCGAGCCTTGTACCATTTTTAAAGTTGTTTCGTTTAACGCGAGATGATTTTCTTCACCATTATCAGTATGCACTTTAACATGTACAAGTGGGAATTCTGTTTTAACGAACTCCTTACGGTCGATTAAATCGATAAGTAAATCCGATTCTTCAGGATGAAAATCTGCATAGAACCCAAGATTTCCAGTATGTACACCGACAAACATCGTTTCACTGAGTAAATGTTGATACATATGAAACGCACCGAGTAACGTACCGTCGCCACCGATTGAAATAATAATTTCAGGTTTAATTTTATCTTCTTTCATGCCGCGTTTTTCTAACTCTTGTGTAATATAGCTTCTCGTTTGTTTAGATTTTTCATCGTTTTTTGAGATAATTGTAAATCGCAAAGCGATCGCCTCCTAATTAGACGTTACGTTTTGATGAAAAGAATTTCTGCGCTTCTTGAATCTCTTCACGTATGAGTGACATTTCTTGATCTAATAAATACGCAGCATCTGCAGCATTTTGTAGTCGCTGTTTAATTTCAACGGGATACTCTCCACTATATTTATAATTTAAAGAGTGTTCAATCGTCGCCCAAAAATTCATTGCGAGTGTACGTATTTGAATTTCTGCCAATATAACCACTGTGCCGTCTACTGTTGATACTGGATACTCGATAATTATATGATATGAACGGTAGCCACTTTCTTTAGTATGCTTAATATAGTCACGCTCTTCAATAATCTTCATATCCTCACGTTTATCGATTAAGTCACGAATAATCATAATATCATCGACGAACTGGCACATAATTCTGACACCAGCAATGTCATACATTCCTTTACGTAAATCGTCGTAAGAAATATTATTTTTGCTCGCTTTTTCAATAATACTTTGAACTGGCTTGACTCGTGCTGTAACAAACTCTACAGGGGACGGTCGATTCGTAAGCTTATACTCTTCTCGAATTCCCTTTAACTTAATTTTAAGTTCATCGATGGCCTGTCTATAAGGAGATAAAAATACGCTCCATTCATCCATAGACGACCCCTCCTTTTAAATTGTGAATGTCTCTACAATTTTACCTTCGAATTCTTTTCCGTAATTGTTGTTGCCCTCAATATTTTCTAATAACTCTTCTAAATGTGTATAAAAATCTTCTAATTCAACTTGGTCGTTTAACACAATTTTAGAATCTCTATATCTTTCTAACATCTCCCAAGTTTCTGTCACGAAGTGAGTTCTAATAAATTCCTCACCGTCATCTAATATGTAAATAATCGTGAAGTTATCTGAGTCTACAATCATTTGTCCCATACTGACGAGAGTTTTGTCAGAAAAATCTTCCTCAACATAGCATTTTAATTCATCATTTTCGAATTTAATTTCATTTACATAAATATCCATAAAAATTCACCTCTACCGGTACTTATTCTATCATATTTATGACTGTTTCAGACACCAAATGTGTAATGCTTTACTTCATTATATTAAATCGCAATAATAATATAAGGAGGTTATTATGCAAGAGACAGAAATTGAATTTAAAAACTTATTAACAAAAGAAGAGTTCGATACGATACACGACGAGTTATTTAAAGACATTGAGGGTACCGAACAAATCAATTATTATGTCGATACAGATAAATTGGATTTAAGAAATCATCATTTAATGTTAAGAGTAAGAGAAAAAAATAATACACATACATTAACTTTAAAAGTACCAACAGAAGCACATACGGTTGAAGAATTTCATAAACCGTTAGATCAACCTGTTAATATTAGTGACGTTATAAATAAAGACATGCTTAGTCGTCCGATGTTTTTAATCATTCGTTCGAACTTAATTAACCGTACGTTAAAAGTGCTAGGCAAATTAACAACATTTCGTAAAGAAATAGATTATAATGGTGGCACGCTTGTTTTAGACTATAGTACATACTTAAATCAAGAAGATTATGAAATCGAGTTCGAAGTAGACGATGCTTCAACTGGAGAAGAGATTTTTAAAGAGTTTTTAAATACTTATAATATTAATAGAAGTGAAACGATCGTTAAGAGCGAACGTTTTTATCGTGCTTTACAATCTGAAAAAGGAGAATAAAATGGTTACGGTTTATAAGCAACTTGGCGAAGAAAAAATCGAAGAACTCGTGGATCGTTTTTATGATTATGTCGATAAAGATTCGCGTATGCGTTTTTTATTTCCCGAAGATTTAACAGAAACAAGGCTTAAGCAAAAATTATTTCAAATACAATTTTTAGGTGGTCCTAACCTATATAATGAACGTTTTGGACACCCTATGTTAAAGATGAGGCATATGCCATTTAAAGTGACTGAAGAAGCACGTGATGCTTGGTTAGACAATATGTCTAAAGCAATGGATGATGTTAAACTTCCAAGTGAAATTAAAGAACATATATATAAACGTTATGAGATTACCGCAAATGCGATGGTAAATAGTCGTTGATTTACTTTTATTTAGAGGTGACCTGCTGTGAAAGAATCGAATGTAATTTCACTTTTTCTTGAACCTGCTGATTACAAAATAGAAATCTATTATTTTTTTGATCCATTTTCAAAAGATATTTTAAAAATGGAAGCAATTATTAATAAACTTTTATTAGAATATGGAGACTATATTCGAATCAATAAAATACTAGCGCCTTCTTTAAAAGTTTTAACGAAGTGCCAAGCACAGTCTACTTCTAACGTTGACAACATTGCACTCGCATACAAGGCATCTGAGATTCAAGGTAGAAACCGTGCACGTAAATTCATGAGATTTTTACACAACAGAATCACACCGACACATTCTGTTTGCACGAAGGAAAACATCATTGATAGCGCAAAGCTTGCAAATCTAGATATCGATGCATTTATAGATGAAATGCAATCTGAAAGTCTTCACACTCTACTTAAAAGAGACCTCGCCTTATATCGTGAAATGGACATTGAAGATTTACCGACACTTGTCTTTTTTAGCGGTGACATTGAAGAAGAAGGTCTTAAAATAGAAGGGGTAAATGATTACTTTATTTATTCTTATATTATTCATGAACTTTTAGAAATCGATGTTCAAAAGAAAGCTCTACCTAATATATATGACTATATTAAAAATAACGAACTCGTCAGCATCGAAGAGTTGAAAATGATTTACGACTGGAATGAAAAGGACTTAAATCACGAATTAAATAAATTACAACTCACTCAGTATATCCATTCTGTGACTCACGGAAACAATATATACTTTGAAGCAATCGGCAACCATGTGTAATGGTTGCTTTTTTTATATAAAAAAATGACGAGCATCTTCTAAAATGCTCGCCAATAAAAAGGGGATGAGAGAAATTTTCACTGTTACAAAGGGGTATGTTCAGTGATTTTCTATATATTAAATATATCACAGCATCAATAGTTACACAAGTGTTTAGATAACTTTTTCACAAAGTTTTTACATTATTGTTTCTTTAATAGCGACTCAAATTGATCTAATTTTTCTTCAAAGAATCTCATCGCTTTCTCAATTGGTTCACGAGTTGTCATATCAACGCCTGCATTTTTGAGAATTTCAATTGGGTAGTTTGATGATCCTTTTTTCAGAAATTCGTTAATATAACGATCTCTATCTTCTTCAGTACCGTTAAGGACGATTTCAGATAATGTTGCTGCTGCAGAATAGCCTGTCGCATACTGATAAACGTAATAGTTCATATAAAAGTGCGGAATTCTCGCCCACTCTTTTTCGATTAATTCATCATACTCTACTGCATCACCGAAATATTTTTTATTTAGCTCGCCGTATACTTCATTTAATTTTTCAGCAGTTAACGGTTCACCATTTTCTTTTAACGTGTGAATTTTATGTTCAAATTCTGCAAACATTGTTTGACGGAATACTGTGCCTCTAAATCCTTCGAGTTGTTCGTTTAGAAGGTATAATTTTTTCTTATCATCGTCTAACTGATTATATAAATAATGTGCAAGTAGTGCCTCGTTAAATGTCGATGCAACTTCTGCTACGAAAATTGAATAACCAGATTGGTTTGCAGTTTGATTTTTACGGCTGTAGTAGCTGTGTACTGAATGACCAAATTCATGTGCTAATGTGAACATATTATCAACGTTATCTTGCCAATTCATTAAAATATATGGATTTGTACCATATGTTCCTGAAGAATAAGCACCTGAACGTTTCCCTTTGTTTTCATAAACATCTACCCAGCGATTTTCAAAACCTTCTTTTAATATATCTTGATATTCTTCACCGAGTGGTTCGAGTGCATCAATTACATGTTCTTTTGCTTCTTCATAAGTCACTTTAAAGTCCTCGTCAACGAGTGGTGTGTAAATATCGTACATTGTTAGCTTATCTAAACCTAAAATCTCTTTTCTTAATTCAGTGTATCTATGAAGTAAATGTAAGTTGTCATTCACAACATCTACTAACTGATCGTACACTTCTTCAGGGATATGGTTATTTGATAATGCTTGGTCACGACTCGACTCATATCCTCTAGCAAGTGCTGTAAAGATATGACTATCCACTTCTCCAGATAACGTTTGAGCGAGTGTGTTTTCAAATTCACCGTACTTGTTATATAGACTTTCATACGCTGACTTTCTAAGTACACGGTCATTTGATTTTAATAAATCGATATATGTGCCTTGAGTCACTGCACGCTCATTACCATCTTTATCAACTGCATTTTTAAACTCTAAATCAGCGTTATTAAAAATCATATACGTTGAAGATGGATTGTCTAATACAAGTCCTGCTTGCGCGATGAGCTTTTCTTCTTTATCGCTTAGTACGTGTTTACGTTTTTTATTGATTTTTTCAAGATCAAATTTAAATTCTTTTAATTTTTCATCTTCAGCATATGTGTTTAGCGTCTCTTCGTCGATGTGCATAAGCATTGGCATTAAGAAACTCCACGCCGCTGAAAGTTTTGTTGCTAACTGACTTGCACGGTTATTCATGCTTTGATATTTACCGTTTGAAGTGTCTTGGTCATGTTTTAAATGTGAGTATACGTATAGTTTACCGAACTCAACACTAAGCTCTCTTTCAGCTTCGAGTACTTCTAATAAGTCTTCAGCGCTATTGATTCCTTTTTCTTTATAGTTATTTGCTTTTTCAATTTCTTTTTCAAGCGTTTTAAACGCCTCTTCCCACGCTTCATCTGATTCAAATATTGAAGATAAATCCCAAGTGTCTTCGACACGTTGATCTTCACGTTTTAAAAGTTCTGTCATATTGTAACCTCCGAGTTTTGTAATCTCTTTAATTTTCTCAATATTTAGATTATCTTGCAACTATTTTAGTTCGTAAATCGAAATAATTGTTTAAAATCTTTAAGTAATCCTTTAGCGACATAATGATTTGTCATGTGATTCATTTTTCTAAAACTTAAAAGTTTTAAAAATTCATGATAGTTATAACTATTTGTTTTAACTGCGTAATATAAATATAACTTCCATTCTAATGAATTATTATTAATAAACCGTTCTGACGGAGTACTATAATATAAAATTTTTGGTAAGTTATCTTCACTAAGCGATAATTGATATAGATATCCGATTGTTTTATTTAAATAACTTCGTTTTTCACGTTCACTTTTAATCTCTTTTAAAATATCGTTTCTACTCCGAAGTTTTGTAAAAAACAATGGACAGTAATGATTAAAAATATCAGTATAATGGATTCTCTCAATTTTAAATAACCACTGATTATTTCTTAAATTATCAGTTAAAACATACCGTGATATTTCTAAGTCATTATTTACTGTATATATAATAAAATCCTTCATAACCGCATAATGAAACTGCGTTAATTGAATAGTATGTGCTTTAATATTTAAATCTTCTTCTTTTAATAGCCACGTGACGTCAATACCTTCTTTTTCATATCCTCTTGTACGATTTAAAATAATAGATGGTGAAACTTTTGATAACTGAATTTCAACTGCATGATTATCGTCCACAAGTAAATCTGGAATCTGTTGAATATTTTCTAAGTAACATTCCATTTTTACATTAAATGCTTCTCCAAACTTAAAATATAATTCGTGTTTTAGCATTAAATGCGTTTCAGATTCTTTACGGTATAAATGTCTTTCACACATATGAATACTCACATGTGAAAAGTGTTCTTTTTTTATATCTCCACGTTTTAGCTGAACTTCACTATTACATACTGGACAGAAATATTTCTCATTACGTTTTGCATCTTTAGCATCGACTTCATTTCCATTTCTATCAATCGCGATTAACATAAAAATTCCCCTTTTTCTATATATGCTAGAAAAAGGGGAATTATCTTTTTTTATTTAGACGCTTCAAAATTTCGTCTTAGTTGTCGTCTTACATTATAAGCCATAATCGTATTACCATACTCCATTAAGACCGCTTCAGTCTTATCTGTTCTTTCACCGTATTCTAAAAGATTTAATTTAATTCTTTCAGATTGAGATTTACCTTGTCTTGTAAAGAACACTAAATAATAAAAACTATCATTATAAGAAAGTAGAAGATCATCATAAAGAGATTCATCTTCCTCTTTACCGTAACTATATTCTATTAATGAATCAATATCGTCAAACTTAGCGATAAATGGTTTTGTATAATCACGTTTGTTTTCTTCTTGTATCATTTCTTTAATTCTATCTAATTCCTTACTATCTTCTTCACCGTAAAGGTCTTCAAGGAGCTGTTCTTCTTCGTCCTTATCATTTAAGTCTAAGTCATCATCTTTAAATGTTTCTTCAATTAATTCTTCGAGTTCAGTATCTTTCATATTTTCCGGACGATTTAAACCATATCGATTATCAGCTTGGGACTTAGACACGACTACCTCGAGTCCTTTGTCAAATGCATGAACTTGAATCCATAACGGGCCATCTTTCATAAATTCTTTTGTATGTTCATCGTTTACTTCGCTCATGAGTTTCCAGAAAAACTCTTCACCACGTTTACGATCCATCCATAACTCTTCACGAGTAAACCCGCGGTTTTCAATATCATCATATGAAATGTAGAACTTTAAGGTCTCATCATCTATCCTTTCAAATCTCATGCACTCACTCCCTCACATTTAATGGTAACGTTCATTATACGAGTTTTTAAACAGAAATGCCAATGAATAAACTACAATAACAAAAAGCCTGTAACTTTGCAGTTACAGGCAATTTAAATTCATTTACTCAGCAAGACGTTTTGCTTCGTTTAGGTGTAACGTACGAACTTTTCTTGGTAAGAAACGTCTAATTTCATCTTCGTTATAGCCAACTTGTAATCTCTTATGGTCAATAATAATCGGTCTTCTTAACATGCCTGGGTTTTCCATAATTAACTCATAAAGTTCATTCATTGGTAAACTGTCAATATCAACATTTAATTTTTGGAATGCTTTAGAACGTGTAGAAATGATTTCATCTGTACCATCTTCAGTCATTCTTAAAATTTCTTTAACTTCATCAAGCGTTAATGCTTCTGAAAAAATATTTCTTTCAGTATATGGAATGTTGTTTTCCTCTAACCATGCTTTTGCTTTACGACAAGACGTGCAGCTCGGTGATGTAAATAATGTTACCATAAATTTCACACTCCAATATTTATTCTATAAACTACAAAAATAGATATTTTTATAACTTAGTAAACATCTTATTTCCTTTATAGTTATATTATAAACCTCGAAGATTAAAATAACATGAAAATATATTAAAAAATTTGAAAAAATTTTGAAGTTATGATAGTTAATGTAGATTTGATAGAATATTGAAATCATATTAAAATAATATATAACACTATTTTTTCGGAGGCAAATTATGAAAACTCTTTTTTCTGGTATTCAACCGAGCGGTGTACCTACAATTGGTAACTATATCGGTGCGATTACTCAGTTCGTAGAAATGCAAGAAGAATATGAATCTTATTTTTGTATTGTGGACCAACACGCGATTACTGTGCCTCAAGACCGTCTTGAGTTACGTAAAAACACTAAGTTACTCGCGGCAATTTATCTTGCAGCGGGATTAGATCCAAAAAAAGCAACACTTTTCATACAGTCTGAAGTACCGACACACTCACAAGCTACATGGATTTTCCAAACGCTATCATATATGGGCGAATTAGAACGTATGACTCAGTTTAAAGATAAATCTCGTAAACAATCTCAAAAAGAAGGAATTCCCGTGGGATTATTTACTTATCCTACACTAATGGTATCTGATATTTTACTCTATAATGCAGATGTCGTACCAGTTGGAGACGATCAAGCACAACACTTAGAGTTAACACGTACTCTTGCTGAACGTTTTAACTTCCGCTATAAAGAAATCTTTACAATACCTGAAACACGTTTACCAAAATTTGGTGGACGTATTATGAGTTTACAAGAACCGACGAGCAAAATGAGTAAGAGTGATGCAAATCAAAAAGGATTTATTTCACTTATGGATGACCCTAACGCTGCGGCTAAAAAAATTCGTAGTGCAGTAACAGATTCAGAAATGATTGTTAAGTATGATAAAGAAAATAAGCCAGGTATTTCTAACTTACTTGTAATCTATTCAAGTTTCACTGATTATACTATTGAAGAAATTGAAAAAATGTACGAAGGTAAAACATACGGAGACTTTAAAAAAGATTTAGGAGAAATTGTTAAGGAGTTTCTAATCGATTTCCAAGAAAAAGTAAATGACTACTTAAACTCAGAAGAACTCGACGAAATTCTAGACGAAGGTCAAGAGCGTGCATTTAAGAAAACAATCAAAATGTTACGTAAAATGGAGCATGCGGTTGGTCTAGGTAGAAAAAGAAAGTAAAAAAACGGGTTGAACCCGTTTTTTTATTGCGCTAAATCTTGTCTGATTTTTTCTTTTACTATATTTAATTCTTCTTCTACGTTTTGTTCTGGTTTCTTTGTAAATAAACTTACAATAACTGTAACAACTAAGTTCACGATAAATCCTGGTAAGATTTCATATAAGTTCCAAAAATCTGATCCTGTTTCACCCATCGGTGAAATAACTACGATCCAAAGAATAACTGTAATTGATGCTGCGACCATTCCTGAAATAGCGCCTGTTCTCGTTAAACCTTTCCAATATAATGAGAGAATAACGATTGGACCAAATGCCGCACCGAATCCTGCCCATGCGTTACCAACTAAATCTAAAATCGTAGAGTTTGGGTTCCATGCAATTACCATTGCGACTGCTGCAACGAGTAACACTGAGAAACGCCCGACCATAACAAATTCTTTTTTGTTTGTATCTGCTTTATCTCTACCGCGAATTAGTTTGTAAAAATCCTCAGTTAATGCACTTGACGTTACGATTAACTGTGACGCGATTGTACTCATAATTGCTGCTAAAATTGCAGCGAGTAAAAATCCTCCAACTAACGGATGGAATAATAATTGTCCCATTAAAATGAAAATCGTTTCTGGGTCTTCAAGTACTAAGTCGTTACTGTTCACGAATGTAATACCTGTTAAACCGACTAATACTGCTCCAACTAAACTCACTGCCATCCAACTAATACCAAAACGACGTGCAGTTCTAAGTTTTTTAACGTTTTGAACAGACATAAATCTAACGATAATATGCGGTTGACCAAAGTAACCAAGTCCCCATGCAATGAATGAGATAATACCAATGACTGTCGTACCTTTAAACCAGTCTAAGTTTGTTGGTTTTAATTCTGCTGCTTGACTCAGCGTATCTAAACCTGATAATTGAAGCATTGCAACGATCGGTACCATAACCATCGCAATTAACATGATTACCCCTTGGAAGAAGTCTGTCAGTGATACCGCTAAATATCCACCAAAGAACGTATAAACAATAATAATAATTCCAATTAAGATTAAACCGAAGTGATACGAAGTACCGAATGCGCTTTCAAATAAACGTCCTCCTGCTACAAGTCCAGAGTTTACATATAGCGTAAAGAACACAACGATAATAAGTCCAGAAATAATCTTAATTAAGTTCGTGTTGTCACTTAAACGATTGTTGAAGAACTCAGGAATCGTAATTGAGTCATTCGCAACTTCTGTGTACACACGTAATCTCGGTGCGACGACGAAATAGTTTATGTAAGCACCAACAGTTAAACCAATCGCAAGCCAAGCTGCCGAAAGCCCAACCGAATATACCTCTCCTGGTAACCCCATGATCATCCAACCACTCATGTCTGCTGCTCCAGCCGATAGAGCGGTTACATAAGGCCCAATATTACGTCCTCCTAACATGTACTCGTTTAAGTCATCTGTTGACTTTTTATAACTATACCAACCGATGAATAGTAAAATTAAAAAGTACAGTACAATCATGACATAAGTCTGCCAATCTAAAGTTACTGCATCGCGAACACGTGTTGCTCCTAATAAAAGCACTTATAGCTCCCCCTTTTTTAATGATAATTTTAGTATACAAAATCATAAAAGCGTTTTACATAGTAATTTTTTATCATTATTAATAATTGTAAAATTAAATAAACTTAATACTTAAAAAATAAAAATAGACGCCATATTTTTTTAAATATAGCGCCTATTTAAAGTTACTCAGTATATTTTTTTAAAACAATTGTTGCGTTATGACCACCGAAGCCTAAACTATTAGAAATTGCATATTCAATATCTAATTCTTCTTGTCCATCTTTTAAGTAATCAAGATCTAGTTTAGGGTCTTGATTTGTTAAGTTAATTGTCGGGTGGACTTTACCATCTTGTATACTTTTCGCTGTAATGATTGCTTCCATAGCACCTGTACCGCCGAGTAAGTGACCTGTCATAGACTTCGTTGAGTTAATTTTTAAATTATACGCGTGATCGCCAAATACTGTTTTAATTGCAAGTGTTTCATACTCATCATTATATGGTGTAGATGTACCATGTGCATTTACGTACTGAATATTTTCTGGCTGAATTCCTGCGTCATTAAGTGCTGCTTGTATTGCACGTGCGCCACCTTCACCATTCGGTGCAGGTGCTGTAATATGGTGCGCATCTCCTGTACTACCGTATCCAACAATCTCAGCATAAATCTTAGCACCACGTGCTTTCGCATGCTCTAATTCTTCTAGTACAACAATTCCTGAACCCTCACCCATTACAAATCCTGAACGGTCTTTAGAAAATGGTACTGATGCATAATCTGGATCATTTGATTTACTTAACGCACGGTTTGCTTGGAATCCCGCTACTCCCATATGTGTAAGCGGTGCTTCAGTTCCTCCTGCAATCATCGCGTCAGCGTCTCCTCTTGCGATAATTCTAAATGCATCACCGATAGAATTTGTACCTGTTGCACATGCAGTTACTGTCGCACCATTTGGTCCTTTAGCGTTATGACGAATCGATACTTGTCCTGCTGCCATGTCTGGAATCATCATCGGCACAAATAATGGACTTACTCTTCTTGGTCCACGGTCAAATAGTACTCTTAAACCGTCTTCTAACGACTGAATGCCACCAATACCAGAACCAATCCATACTCCGACGCGTTCGCTAATATCATCATTAATATCAAGACCTGAGTCTTTGACCGCTTCATCTGATGCTGCGACTGCGTACTGCGTGAAGCGGTCCATACGGCGCGCTTCTTTACGTCCGAAGTATTCTTCTCCGTCAAAATCTTTTAATTCTCCTGCGATGTGAACGTTATAATCGCTCGTATCAATTCGAGTAATTTCATTGATTCCGTTAACTCCATTTAATGCATTCTCCCATAATTCATCTACCGAGTTACCAATTGGTGTTAATGCACCCATTCCAGTAATTACTACTCTTTTTTCTGCCATATTTATATTCCTCCTATTATTTTCCCCATGTCATACATACAGCGCCCCATGTTAGGCCACCACCATATCCAACAAGGACAATATGATCTCCTTCTTTAATTCTTTTATTACTCAATTCATAGTCGATACTTATCGGTATTGAGGCTGCTGAAGTATTACCATAATACTTCAGTGTTTGACTTAATTTATCGTTTGGTAGGTTCATCTTCTGTCTTGCGTAATCCATAATACGAATATTCGCTTGATGCGGGATTAACATATCAATGTTTTCACTTCTTAGTCCTGCCTTTTTTACTACAGATAAACTCGATTCTTTAATCGCTCGTACAGCAAATTTAAATACTTCTCGGCCGTTCATTTTAATGTGGTGAGTATCTTTGTCGACATATAATGATTCTCCACCGTCTCCGTCACTTCCAAGTTCAAACGACTTAATACCATACCCATCACTGACTTCGCTTAAAACAACAGCACTCGCACCATCTCCAAATAAAATTGCGGTTGAACGGTCATTAAAATCGACTATTTTAGACATCTTGTCTGCACCAATAACGAGAACATTTTTATATGTACCTGCCTCAACAAAATGATACGCAGTCACTAATGCATATATAAACCCTGTACAAGCGGCTGATTGATCTAATGACGGAATATGATTTAGGTTAAGTTTACTTTGTACGATATTTGCAACGGATGGAAAATGATAATCAGGAGTTGTCGTAGCAACTATAATCATGTCGATATCTTTTTTATTAATATTGGCATTTTCAATCGCTTTTTTAGCAGCAAGTACGGCCATATCACTTGTCTCGATATTATCTCCAGCAAATCGTCGTTCTTTAATACCTGTCATTTCGGTAATCCATTCGTCAGATGTATCTAAATAGCTTTCAAATTTATGATTCGTTACAACTGTTTCTGGAATATAACTACCAATACCAACAACCCCTACATTCGCCATCTCACCACACCTTATTCATTTTTATTACTAGGTACTAATTTAGCACAATGTATTATTTTTTTCAATTAAAAAAAGCTTGAGTACATATATACTCAAGCTTTTTATTTTGAATAATTACTCTTCATCTACACCGATTTTGTATAGAAGTGTATCTTCGTTATATCCGTATTCTTCACTCCAGTTTTTAACACGTTCGTTAACTGGTGTAACATACGCACGGTACATTGTTGGGAATACTGGAATTTCTTCAACCATTAATTCTTGCCACTCATCGTATACTGATTTTCTATATTCAGTGTCAAGTGCTTCTTGTGAGTTACCTTTTTTCAGTAAGTCATCATTTTCTTCAGAAGCGTAACGTGGATAGTTGAATAGTGCTTTTCTGCCATAGAATCCTGAAGGGTCTACGTCAGATCCTACGCCCCAAGCACCCATGTAAACATCTACTTCTTTGTCGTCGTTTTTAAGCATGTCATAGAATGAGTTAAACTCAATTAAACGACCGTTAGTTTTCTCAACGTTAAGTCCAACGTCTTTCCATGATTGAATGTAGTAGTTTGCTAATGGTTCAGCTGTGTCTCCACCTGACATAGAAGCAAACTTAATCACTAGTTCTTCACCGTCTGGTGTTTCTACGAATCCGTCACCATCTTTATCTTCATAGCCAGCGTCTGCTAAGATTTGTTTCGCTTTTTCTGGGTCGAATTTAGGAGTTTCTAAGTCATCTTTGTGCCAGTCTTTGTGGTAAGGCGTAATTAATGATGTACCTTCCCAGCGAAGACCTTTGTAGAATTTCTTACCTACAGCATCGTTATCAACCGCATGCCACATTGCACGGCGTAACTCTTTGTCTCCCATTTTCATTTCGTCTGGTTTGTAGTTCACTTCGTTTTTGTCTTCATCCCACTCACCAAGTTTAAATCCGATATAAGTATATGCTCCGTCGATTTGACCTAACCATTCTACACCATCAATTTCTGAAACGTCAGGGAATTGATCTGTAGGGAATGATAGTGCAACGTCAATGTCGCCTTTTTCTACTGCATCAGCTACTGATGATGGAGGAATAACTTTAATTTCTATTCCGTCCATTCCTGGCTCGCCTCTCCAGTAGTCTTCGAATTTCTCAAGAACGATTGCTTCCCCAGAAGTAATAGACTTCACTTTGTAAGGTCCAATACCAATTGGGTTTTTACGCGTTTGATCTGAAGCACTCATGTCTTTAACTTCTACACCTTCGTAGTGATGTTCAGGGAATAAGTATGCCCAGAATCCACCAGCTGTTAATGATGGTGCTAATTCTTTATAATGGAAAACTGCTGTTTTATCGTCTTTAACTTCGATACCTGAAATTTCGTCAGCATCTCCTGACTGATACTCTTCATAACCTTCGATTAAAGTGAATCCCTCATTTGAACCACGAACACCGTCATAGTCAGGGTGACCAATCACTTCGTATGAAGCAACGTAGTCTTCAATAGTAACTGGCTCACCGTCATGCCATTTCGCATCTTCTTGTAATGTAAATGTTACAGTATTATCATCTTCATTTAACTCATAACCTAAAAGGCCATCTTGAGTGTATTGGAAGTCCTCATTCATTGAGAATACTGCTTCATCAAAGTGTTCAATCATTTTAGCATCTGGTGCACCTTGGTAAAACGCCCAGTTTAAAGTACCTTCAAATGGTGTATCTGACGTATAACCGACTTTTAAAGTACCTGTACCTGAAGGTTCACCTGTGTTTGATACAGACTTAGAGAAGTCTTCGTAGTTGTAAATCCCTTCTTCATCTGGTTCAACTTTGGCAGAATCGCCACCGTCTTCGTCTTTAGATTCGTCACCAGCGTCTTCACCGCCACCACAAGCAGCTAAAACGAGCACTAGAGATGACCCCATCCCGAATAGTAAGCGAGACCAATATTTTTTGTTCATCTTGTGTCCTCCTTTAAGTTTGTAGATAACGATTCGTAGAAATATACAAGTTTTGTTATCTATTTTGATATTATCATAAAATTCTGATAAATCAATAACAAAATTAAAAATATTTTCAAAAAATTGAAACCGTTTTAATTTGTTATAAACATTATACCTCATTTTAAATAATTATGTAATCGTTTTCTTATATTTTTTTAAATTAAATAAAAAAGTTCAAGCGGACTGCTTGAACTTTTCTATTAAGCATTACGTTGTCTCGCGTCACCCGCACGGCGCATCGCTTCACCAACGTTACGTACACAAAGCATTAAGATTAATATTAAAATCGCTGCCGGTGCCCAGATCCAAGGGCGTAGACGTAGTGTTTGTGTTTGTGTTGCATAAGATAATAATGTACCAAGTGACGGCGTATCTTCTGGGAAACCGAAGCCAATGAATGATAACCCTGACTCGATACCGATGTTTGCTGCAAGTGATAATGTCGAGTTAACGATAATAATTCCAATTAAGTTTGGTAATAACTGTGTAAATATAATTTTGATATGTGAACTACCTAACGTTCTGGACGCGTTAATATAGTCTTGTTCTTTTTCTTGAATTGCAAGTGATCGAATTAATCTCGCAGTACCTGTCCATAAAAATGCACTCATAATAAGTGAGAAACTAACGATACTGTAGTCTGGTGAAATCGTTACGTAAACTACGATAATCATTATGAATGGTAAAACCATCATAAAATCAACGATACGCATCATTAAGTTATCAATTTGACCACCGAAGTATCCTGAAATTACCCCGTATGCTGTACCAAATGATACAGAAATCGCAGTAACGAGTACACCGATTAATAACGAGTTTCTCGTACCGATAATTAATTGTCCGAAAATGTCACGTCCACCATAGTCTGTTCCAAGTCTAAATTCTTCGTTTGGTGCTTGATTAATTGAAAATAAATCAACTGCTACAATTTCAGATTGCTTTAAAAACATCGTTAAACCAAATACATATGATGTGATGGCAATCATAATAATTAAACTAAATAATGCAATTTTATCAGCAAAGACTTCTCCTAAGATGACTTTCCAACCAGGCGTTGAGCGCGGCAAGTTTTCAACGTCAATTGAATCGTGTGATTCAATGCCTTTAGTACCTGACTGGTTATGCGTATCAATGTCTGTTGGGTGTGCTTCATTTCTATCTTTTCTAAAACCTGTGTTCTCTGGATTGACATCGTTTAGTTCACGGTTTTCATCATTTAAATTTTTATTATCTTTTGTCATGTGACACCCTCCTTATTTAATACGAATCCTTGGATCAATAATACTTAAGATAATGTCTGATAATAACGTACCGACAATCGTTAAGAATCCGTAGAATAACATTAATACGTTCGCAACACTGAAGTCACGTGTAGAAATAGATTCTAAGAATAAACGACCCATTCCCGGATACGCGTAAATCATTTCGATGAAAATAGAACCACCAAGTAATCCTGCGATTTCATAACCAAAGAATGCTGCGATTGGGATAATTGCGTTTCTGAAAATGTGTCTACTATACACTTTCCCTTCAGATAAACCTTTCGCACGTGCTAAAGTTACGTAATCTTTTTGTTTCGTTTCAATAATACCCCCGCGTAAGTACTGCACAGTACCAACGAGTCCAATTAAAGCAATCGATAATGACGGTAAAACTAAGTGATACACCTTACTAAAGAAATATTCGATTGTCCAAGGATCTAATTTTGGATTGACAGACCCTGAAGTTGGGAACCATCCTAAGTTAAATCCGAATACTAATACCATAAGTAAACCGAACATGAATGACGGTGTTGCAAACCCTAAGTATGTATAACCAGTGATTACGTTGTCTAATAATGAGTCGTTATAACGACCTGATAACATACCTAAAGGAATACCAATTAAATAAATTAAAATTGTAGAGAATAGTGATAACCAAATCGTGTTCATTAAGCGGTCACCAATAACGTCAAGTACAGGTTGCTGCTGGAAATACGAACGTCCAAAGTCACCTTGTAACATATTAACGACCCAGTCTCTATATTGAATGTACCATGGATTATTTAACCCCATAGCCTCACGTTGCTTTTCTAACGCTTCTGCTGGAATATTCGGGTCAAGTACACCACTTAATGCATCCCCTGGCATTAAACTCGCAAGGTAGAAAATTAATAGACTAAGTAAAAATATTTGTGGAACAGATATTAAAATACGTCTAACTATAAATTTAATCATTTACTGTTTACCTCCTTCAGTTGGTGGTAAAGCGACACTATGGTTTTCTGAAATTTTAACGAGAGGAAACGGCTTGCCGTCTTCATCTAAGTATTCGTGGAAATGATTATCAAATTCCTCTTGTACTTCTCTACGTTTACGTAAGTTCGCCTCAATATTATCAACGTTTACATCTGGAATTGCTGCAATTAATTTTTTTGTATAAATATGTTGAGGATCTTTGAAAATCACTTCCGCTGGTCCCTCTTCTACAAGTCGACCGTGGTACATAATACCGATCCACTCACACATATGTCGAACGACCCCCAAGTCATGGGCGATGAATAACATCGTTAAATCCATATCTTCTTGAATTTCTTGTAGGAAGTTAAGTACTTGTGCTTGTACAGATACGTCTAACGCAGATACTGGTTCGTCCGCAATAATAAGTTTCGGATTTAATGCAATCGCACGTGCTACACCAATACGTTGACGTTGTCCTCCAGAGAATTCGTGTGGATACTTATACAAAGATCCTGGTGGTAATCCTACTCTAGAAATAAGTCGAATGACTTCTTTTATTAATTCATCTTTTGATAGTTTTTCGTAATTTTTAAGTGGTTCTGCGACGATATCAAATACACGTTTACGCGGATTTAAAGATGAATACGGGTCTTGGAAAATCATCTGAACTTCACGACTCACATCTACTTTTTTACCACTGTTTAAGTGTTTCCCGTCAAAGTAAATATCTCCGCCAGTTACTTTATTTAGTCCCATTACGGCTTTACCAGTTGTCGTCTTACCAGAACCAGACTCTCCAACTAATCCATACGTTTTACCTTTAGGAATATTTATTGTTACTCCGTCTACTGCACGGACGTAGTCTTTAGTCGTGTTAAAAAATCCACCTTTAATTGGATAGTAGACTTTTAAATCATTAATTTCTAATAGATATTCTGTCACTATTCATTACCTCCTTGGTGCAACGCTCCAAACTGCTTAGCTTCTACTTCTTGAGTTGTCTCATTCGATGAATCTAAATAGAAGTTTTTATAGCATGTGCATCGTACATAATGCCCATCTTCAACTTCACGTAACTGAGGGTTATGTTCATGCGCGTCCTCATCGATCCACGGAATACGTGGTGCGAATCTACAACCTGTTCGGTCCATCTTATCTAACGCTGGTACAACACCTTGAATTACGTGTAGTTGTCCACCAAGCATGTCTTCAGATGGTAATGAGTTTAATAAGCTTCTTGTATATGGATGAAGCGGATTTTTAAACAACTTTTGAACTGGTGCCATTTCAACGATTTGTCCTGCATACATCACTGCAACTTTATCAGCCATTTCTGCAACGACACCTAAATCGTGTGTAATTAAAAGAACACCTGAACCTAAATCATCTTTTAACTCACGAATCAAATCTAAAATTTGTGCTTGAATTGTTACGTCTAAAGCCGTTGTTGGTTCGTCTGCAATAAGTAACTTTGGTTTATTCGCAATCGCAATCGCAATAACAACACGCTGTCTCATACCACCAGAGAGTTCATGTGGATATGCTTCTCCGACTTGTTCTGCTCGAGCGATACCAACTCGCTTGAGTAATTCAATTGCATAAGGTTCTCTTTCATTTTTCTCTTTCGTATTATGAATCGTTAACGTTTCAATAATTTGATCTTTAATTCTCATTAAAGGATTTAGCGCTGTCATCGGGTCCTGGAACACCATTGAAAAATCTCCACCACGAATGTTATTCATGTCTTTTTCAGAAGACTTTAAAATATCTTTCCCTTCAAATAGTACTTCGCCCTGTACACGCGCATGTCTATGTAATTTCATTAAAGAGAATGCTGTCGCACTTTTACCTGATCCAGATTCTCCAACGAGTGCAAGCACTTCGTTTTTATTAATATTAAACGATACATCATCTACAGCTGGATAATATTCTCCATTAATTTTAAATGATGTCGTTAAGTGATTTACTGATAATAAATGTTCTTGTTCATTCATTTTGTTCACCAAACTTCCTTTCTTTTTTAAAGGATTGTAAATAAGTTGTTTTAATTGTATAGACAATTGAAACAAAAATCAATATTATCTCAAAATTTAATCAATTCTGATAGATTATAAAATAAAATAAATTGAAAACGCTAACATTTATTATACTCTAAGTTGTATACTTTTTGAACAATTTAATGTAAAATAAACTTAGAAAAGATAAATATTTTTAGGAGTGTCTGATTTGAGATTTATAGTAACTTTCGTTTGGGCATTTTTACTTACTCAAATGATTAACTTCATCCTAAACAGTTTAAGCGGTGGCGGTCCACTTTATCCGATGATTGGAGTACTATTTGCAGTGTTAATTACAGCAGTTGTATTCTTCTTAGATATGGTTATGAAGCCAGACCCTAATTATGTTAAGGACGAAAATTAATATTTTTAATTTATAGACTCTATCATTTATAGAGTCTTTTTTATATTACATATGAGGTGTACAGATGAGTTATATTTTATCAATTGATCAGGGAACTACATCAACACGTGCTGTCTTAGTGAATAAAGACGGTAATATTGAAGCGACTGCACAAATGGAGTTTAATCAGTACTTCCCGCATTCAGGCTGGGTCGAGCATAATGCGAATGAAATTTGGAGTTCGGTACTGTCTGTAATCGCGCAACTTCTTGGAGATAACAACTTATCTACTGATGAAATTAAAGGTGTCGGTATCACTAACCAACGTGAAACGACAGTTGTTTGGAATAAGCACACTGGCTTACCGGTTTATAATGCAATTGTTTGGCAATCTAGACAAACCGATGAAATCATTGAAAACTTAAGAGATGCTGGTTATGAGGATTTATTTAGAGAGAAAACCGGACTCGTTTTAGACCCTTATTTTTCAGCGACAAAAGTAAGATTTATATTAGATGAAGTCGACGGCGCACAAGAAATGGCTGAAAATGGAGACTTGTTATTTGGCACGATTGATAGTTGGATCATCTGGAAACTAACTTCCGGACAAACACATGTCACTGATGTCACAAATGCCAGTCGTACAATGTTATTTAATATTAATACGTTAGATTGGGACGATGAAATTTTAAACATATTAAACATCCCTAGAAAAATGCTACCGAAAGTAAAAAGTTCAAGTGAAATATATGCATTTACTGATGCTGGTCATTTCTTTGGTGAACGTGTTCCGATTTCAGGTATCGCTGGCGATCAACAAGCTGCATTATTTGGTCAAACATGTTTTGAATGTGGTGAAGCGAAAAATACATACGGTACAGGGTGTTTCTTACTATTAAACACAGGTGATGAGTTAAAACGTTCTAATCATGGACTCATTTCAACAATTGCATATCAGTTAAAAGACGAACCTGTAAAATACGCACTTGAAGGCTCAATTTTCGTCGCAGGAAGTGCAGTCCAGTGGCTGAGAGATGAAATGATGTTTTTCGATGATGCAAAAACAAGTGAAGTCTTTGCTAAAAATATTGAAGACACTGATGTCTACGTTGTACCAGCGTTTACTGGACTCGGTGCGCCACACTGGAATATGCATGCACGTGGTGCGATGTTTGGAATCACACGTGGCACATCTAGAGAAGAAATTACACGCGCCACATTAGAATCACTTGCGTATCAGACGTCAGACGTATTAGAAGCAATGCGTCAAGACAGTGATACTAACATTAAAAGATTAAATGTTGACGGCGGCGCATCAGCGAATGACTTTTTAATGCAGTTTCAATCCGACTTATTAAAATGTACCGTCGAAAGACCCACCTATTTAGAATCCACTGCACTCGGTGCTGCGTTTTTAGCAGGTCTTGCGGTCGGTTTCTTTGAATCAAAAGATTCATTAAAAAAACTTAAGTCTGTCGACAAAACATTTAATCCTTCTATGAATGAAGAACTTCGAGAAAGAAAATATGACGGTTGGAAACGTGCGGTTAAAGCAACAGAATATTTTTCAAACTAAAAAAAGCTCTACTGAATACTCAGTAGAGCTTTTTACTTACATATTAAATACAAATGCACCGTCTTTAACATCAATATTTACATGCAATCCTTCTTCAAGGTTTGATTCAATCATTTTATGTGCAAGTGGTGTTTCAATTTCACGTTGAATGAAACGTTTTAATGGTCTTGCACCAAATTCTGGTTCATATGCTTCTTTTGCGATATATTTTTTCGCTTCATTTGAAATATCAACACTCATATGTTGATCGTTTAATCGCTCGTTTAGTTCGCTCACTAACTTATCAACGATACCTGTCATATCCGCTTCAGTTAATGGACTAAACATAACGATGTCATCCATACGGTTGACGATTTCTGGTTTAAAGTGTGTCAGTACTTCATTCATAACGACTTCGCGTGTTTTATCGTTAATCTCTCCACCTTGAATCATCGTATCAAGTAGGTAGTGTGACCCTAAGTTAGACGTCATAATTAAAATTGTGTTTTTAAAATCAATTGTACGACCTTGAGAATCTGTTAGTCTGCCGTCATCCATAATTTGAAGTAAAATGTTAAACACATCAGTATGTGCTTTTTCTACTTCATCCAGTAATATTACTGAGTATGGGTGTCTTCTCACTTGTTCAGTGAGTTGTCCACCTTCTTCGTATCCAACGTAACCTGGAGGCGCTCCGATCAGTCTAGATACTGCGTGTTTTTCCATATACTCACTCATGTCGATACGAATCATATTATCTTCACTATCGAACATCGTTTCAGCAAGTGCCTTCGCGAGTTCTGTCTTACCAACACCCGTTGGTCCTAAGAATAAGAAGCTACCAATTGGACGGTTTGGATCTTTAATACCAGCTCTCGCACGAATTACTGCGTTTGATACAAGTTCGACTGCTTCGTCTTGTCCAATGACACGCTGATGAAGTAACTGTGGTAAGTTGAGTAATTTTTCTTTTTCAGTTTCAACAAGTTTCGTCACTGGTATACCTGTCCATTGTGATACAATCATACCGATTTCTTCATCTGTAACAACTTCACGAATGATTCTATCTTGACCGTCTGTTTCTTCATGGAGTGCTTGTTCTAATTCATTTAACTCAGCTTGTAATTTAGGAATGATACCATGCTGAAGTTCAGCGGCACGTTCTAACTGATAATTACTTTCTGCCTCTTCTAATTCTTGACGTGCTTTGTCGATTTCTTCACGTTTACGTGATACTCCACTAATTTGTTCACGTTCACGTTCTACGCGTGCTGTTAGAGATTGCTGTTCTTCTCTAGCTTCAGCAAGTTCTTTTTGAAGCTCTTCTAAACGTGATTTTGAGACTTGGTCATCTTCTTTTAAAAGTGCTTGTTCTTCGATTTCCATCTGCATCACTCGACGATTAATTTGGTCGAGTTCTGTTGGGTTAGATCCCATTTCTGTACGAATCGTTGCACTTGCTTGGTCAACTAAGTCGATCGCTTTATCTGGTAAAAATCGTTCAGTAATATAGCGGTCTGATAATTCAGCTGCTGCAACGAGTGCACGGTCTGTGATTCTTACACCATGGTGCACTTCGTAACGTTCTTTTAGTCCACGTAATATTGAGATTGTGTCGTCGACTGTTGGTTCACTAACAAGTACTCTTTGGAAACGACGTTCGAGTGCAGAGTCTTTTTCAATATATTCACGGTACTCATTTAACGTTGTCGCACCGATCATATGAAGTTCTCCACGTGATAACATCGGTTTAAGCATGTTACCAGCGTCCATTGCACCATCCGTTTTACCTGCACCAACGAGCATATGCACTTCGTCGATGAATAGTAAAATTCGACCGTCCGCTTCTTTAATTTCTTCTAATACTGCTTTTAAACGTTCTTCGAATTCACCACGGAATTTTGCACCAGCAACGAGTGCTGCTAAATCTAATTCGAAAATTGTTTTATTCTTTAGTGAATCCGGTACATCTCCACGAACGATACGCTGTGCGAGTCCTTCGACGATTGCTGTTTTACCAACACCAGGTTCACCGATTAACACTGGGTTATTTTTACGTTTTCTACTTAATATACGAATCGTGTTACGGATTTCCTCATCTCTACCGATGACTGGGTCCATATTACCTTTACGAACTTCTTCGACTAAGTCACGACCGTATTTTTCTAATACTTCATATTGTACTTCTGGATTTTGAGTCGTCACGTGTTTTCCTCCTCTAATCTTTTTAATGATTTCTTTTACGATTTCGTCTTTATTTCCGACATGTTCTTTTAAAATGTCATCTACATTTAAAGCAGCAAGTAACATATGTTCTTGAGAAATATATTCATCTTTCATATCTCCCATTACTTTTTCTGCTTCTTGTATTAAGCGACTAAAGTCTTGTGACATATATTGTCCATACTGGACATTGTCACCTTCAACTGTGTTAAAGTTTTTTAGTTTTTCATCATATTTCTTAATTAAGTCATCTACATTAATATTTGCGCGTTGTAAAATATCTTTTGCCATTGAATCACTTACTGTAAATAATGCTTTTAATACAGCAGCGAGTTCAATCGTTTGAACTTTATGTTCTACTGAAATTTGTTGTGCACGCTCTATAATAGACTGCACTGTATAAGTCATTTTATTGATATCCATTTTCTCACCTCAAGTGTTTGACCAATTTTGACTATACTTATATTATACACCGTTAATATTGAATTTCAAGTGTTTCGACTAAATTTTTGACTATTTTTGACCTTTTTATTTTTACTTTCCTTACACTCTCGTTTGTACTATAGTTGTAATATTGACTAGGAGGATTTAAACAATGGATATTATAGAAATAATTAAATATGTTTTTCTTGGAATTTTACAAGGGTTAACTGAACCAATTCCTGTCTCTTCAAGTGGTCATTTAGTCATGGCAAGAGAATTATTTGGAGTCGAAGCGAATGGTCTATCTTTTGAAATATTTTTAAATACCGCTTCACTAATCGCAGTCCTCTATATCTACTGGAGAGATATATTTGAAATTGCAAAAAACTTTTTACGCTACATATTTAAGGGCAATAGAGATGAACAAGCAATAGTAGATTTTAAATACGTCATTTACTTAATTATTGCGACGATTCCTGTTGGAGTACTTGGATTCTTATTAAAAGATATTATTGGTGACAATGTCTCTATGGGGTTTGTCGGATTAATGCTTCTTGTTACAGGGAGTGCGTTATGGTTTATAAAAAATAAATCAGGTGTTAAACGTGACGGAGAGTTAACAGTTAAAGACTCAATTATCGTTGGTCTCTCACAATGCGTGGCATTAATTCCTGGAATAAGCCGAAGCGGTGCGACACTCGTTGGTTCTATGGCAGTCGGACTAGAGAAGAAAAATGCATTAAGATTTGTATTCCTACTATATATACCTGTATCGCTCGGAACTGCAATCTTATCAATTTCAGATATCGCGTCAGATCCAATGCTCGACACACTACTCGTTCCGTACATCGCATCGTTTATTGTAACGATTATTGCAACATACATCGGATTTAAATTACTAGAAGGAGCTTTAACAAGCGGGCGTCTCAAATATTTCAGTTATTACTGCTTCGCTGCAGGAATATTTGCGATTATGTATCAATTCATCGTGTTATCGTAAACGAATGACTGTTTAATTTAACGCAATTTGTTTTTTCGTTAACGAGAACTCTATTTCGTTCATGCATTTTATCTATTCGTTAACAAGATGAAGTACTTGTTTACGCAAAATGATTTTGCGTAAACGATTAATTATTCCGTAAATGCAAAATGCTTTTACGTAAACCTCTTAATCATTTCGTGAACATAAATCGTCTAAACGTGAACGAAATTTTACAGTCGTTCACGCAAACCTAATTTACGTAAAAATAAAAATACCAGCCGAGCTTTAAAAGTTCGGCTGGTATTTTTTATCTTTCAGCTGGTGTAAATAAGCGTCGACCAGCAAAGAATAATAATCCAACAAATATTAAACAGATCGCTGCGTTTGCTAAGAATGTAGATCCGTTAACGATTAAACTGTATAGCCATGCAGGTTGACCTTCTGGCGCGTAGCTTCCAAAGAAGAACCATCCTGCGAAAAAGTGTGATGTATAACGTAAAAAAATTCCAATAAGCGTCCAAAATAATACGTTTAATAACGTTCTATTTTTTGCTGCAACACCTGCGACTCCAATTAACATAAACGCAAGTGGGTAATCTAAAATTAATTGTACTGGGTGTACAATCCATCCTGCAGCGTTACCAGTGATAATTTGTAGAATCGACCAAATTAAACCACCGATCATTCCTGGGCCTACCCCGCGGCGCACCGCTAGAATAATAATTGGCACCATTGAAAAACTAAAACTGTATGGACCGATTTTAAATGGTGTATCTAACCAGTCGAGCCCCATACTTAAAGCTGCTAAAATCGCAATCTCCATCATTACGATGAGCTTCGTATTTGTACTTTTCATAAATACACTTCCTAAAAGTTTACTTATGAATCAAACGTTGATCATATTCCTACGCGAGCATTATCTCAACAGGTTCAAGGGTATTATCTCAGCATACGCACCCCTTATGATTCATAGCAATTAATAGTATAGTTTAAATCTATGTACCAAGCAACATCATAAAAAAACACCCTACTTTAAGTAGGGTGTGATTTATCATGTTACACCTAAAGCGATTTTAGCATAGCGTGACATGTTTTCTTTTGACCATGGTGGATTCCATACGATTTGTACGTTAACAGTTTTAACTTCTGGTAACTCAAGTAATGACTCTTCGACCATTTGAACAATTTCAGGGCCCATCGGGCATCCCATTGATGTGAGTGTCATTTCAACACCTGCATTACCGTCCTCATCTAAGAACACACCATAAACTAAACCTAAGTTTACAATATCTATACCAAGCTCTGGGTCGATAACGTTCTCTAACGCACCGAGCATGCTTTCTTCCATTGCCTTATCCATATATGTCACCTCACGTTTATATATCTAGTATTCAATATACCAAAAATTCTACAACTAGTGAATAATAATGATATTATTAAAGTAATCGAAAGGATTGAGTTCATGAAACCACATCTTATATGTTTAGATTTAGACGGCACGTTACTCACTGACGATAAAACAATCAGCAACTATACAAAACGTGTCATTCAAAAATTAAAAGAAGACGGTCATTATGTAATGATCAGTACAGGACGACCGTACCGTGCGACTGTACCTTACTATAAAGAACTAAAATTAAATACACCGGTCGTAAACTTTAACGGCGCTTTTGTGCATCATCCGTTAGATTTCGATTTTAAGGTGTTGCATAAAACATTACCTCAAGAAGTGATTAAAGATATTGTTGAACATATCGATAAATATGACATTAAAAATATCGTCGCTGAAGTACGTGATGATATTTATTTTCAATATCACGATAGCGTCTTGATGAGTGAATTTTATATGGGAGATCCTAAAATTGTCACTGGAGACCTCCGTAAAAATATGTCAGAAGAAGCAACGACTGTGTTAATTAACACGACTGAAGCACGCATTGATTATATTCGACAAGCATTCGATGATGTCTATGCTGAAACAGTCACACATAGACGCTGGGGGCCAAACGTTGCAATTATTGAAATTATTAAAAAAGGAATTTCAAAAGCAACAGGTATCGAATACGTACTTGATAGTTTAGGTTTAGACAAAGAGTACACAATCGCCTTTGGAGATGAAGATAACGACCTACAAATGTTACAATACGTCACACACGGTGTTGCGTTAAATAACGCAATCGATGACTTAAAGAGTGTCGCTGACGACGTGACAAAATACGACAATAATAACGACGGTGTCGGAAAATACTTAAACGAATATTTTAAATTAAATGTAGAGGAGTAAAAATATGAAACTTATCGTAGATAGTTGTTCAGACATTAGTTTAGATTTTGCAAAATCACATAACCTTTATTTTATCCCGTTAAATGTTAACGTCGATGGTAAAGTATATTTAGATCGATACGAAATCACGAGTGAAGACGTTTCAAAAGCTGTTGATGATGGTATCCGTCCACTAACAAGTCAAGCGAATCCTGAAGAAATCTACCAACACTTTACAAAAGCACTAGAAGAAGATAAAACAATCATTTACTTAGGTTTTTCAAGCCAATTATCTGGAACAATACAAAGTGCAAATATCGCACGTGACATGATTTTAGAAGAAAGGGATGACGTTGATATTACTGTCATCGACTCGTTAAGTGCAAGTTACGGTTACGGGTTACTTGTTGAACGCGCGGCAAAATATGTGAAAGACGGATTATCTAAAGATGAAGTATTACAAAAAATCGAACATGATAAATCACACATTAGACACCTATTTACAGTGTCAGACCTAGATTACCTCGCTAAAGGTGGCCGACTTTCAAAAGGACAAGCATTTTTAGGTAGTCTTTTAAACATTCATCCACTACTTCACGTTGAAGATGGTAAACTCGTTCCGATTGAGAAATATCGTGGAACGAAACGTGTATTAAAACGTATGGTTGAAATGATGAAAGAAGAAGGCGCAAAAACTGAAGTGCATATAACACATTCAGATAACCTTAAAGATGCTGAAGCGTTAAAAAATTTAATATTAAAAGAAACTGATTTAACAGATATTAAAATTTCTAGTATCGGCCCTACTATTATTTCTCATACTGGAAACGGAACGATTGCCCTATTCTACTTTACTGAAGGAGTGTAATATATGAAGCTCGTTATTATTGGTGGATTATCCGGTGGGATGACTGTTGCGAGTCAGTTTAGAAGACTCGATAAGGAAAGTGAAATCATTGTTTATGATAAAAATCCTTATGTTAGCTTCGCAAACTGTGGTTTACCGTATTATTTATCTCGCGAAGTTGCTAAAAGAGAAGATCTGATTGCACGTACGCCCAATCAATTAAATGACCAAGGAATTACCGTTCATACAGAGCATGAAGTCATCAGCGTAAACGATCAGGAAAACTACGTCACAGTTAAAAACTTACAAACAGGTGAAACGTTTAACGATTATTACGATAAATTAGTTGTATCTCCTGGTGGAGAAGCTCGAACACTCGATACTGTGAAAGATGCTAAGCAGTCATTTATTTTTCAACATCTCCATCATTTAGATCAAATGGATGCTTACATTTCTGAAAATGACGTGAAACATGCGGTCGTTATCGGCACAGGGTTTATCGGATTAGAAGTTACAGAGCAGTTAAAAAAGCGTGGTCTGAATGTAACTGTAATTCAGCATAATGACAAAGTTTACAGCACTTTAGAACAACATTTTACAGAACACATTAAACAAACATTTGACGAACAAGATATTCATTTAATGTTAAATACAACTCCAAAATCATTAGACGGTACAACTCTGACGTTAGATAACGACGAAACAATCGATGCTGAGTTAATCGTTCAAGCAATTGGTATTTTACCACGTACACAGTTTTTAGAGTCATCAAACATCGTTTTAGATAACGGATTTATACCAATTGACGAATACGGTTTAACAAATATCGATAATGTATACGCAATCGGCGATGCGGTTGAAACAAATTATCAGCACGTACCAAACAAAAAAGTATCCGTCGCACTCGCTTGGCCAGCACACCGTTTAGCATATGTCATCGCGAATCATCTCGCTGAAAAAAATAATCATAAGCATGACGGATTATTATCAGTGTCTATTTTGAGATTCTTTGACATCACTGTTGGTTCAATGGGATTATCATTAGAAGATTTAGAAGGCGAAGATTATATTATCGTTGAACAAACTCAAAATAATAAGGCTGGTTACATGCCAGACGCAACTCCACTTTCAATGAGGATTTACGTAGATACACATACACGTAAAATTTTAAGAGCATCTGGAGTTGGCAAAAATGGACTCGATAAGCGTCTAGATATACTATCAACACTGACTCGACTCGGTGGAACAGTAGACGATTTAATTGACGTTGAAGTCTCATACGCACCACCTTTTAGTAGCCCTAAAGATATTATTAATATGCTCGGATACAAAACAATCGGGAAGCTTAAATAAAGCCTCCCGATTGTTCTTATTTATGCTCTTTTCGTTTACTACGTTTAGCAACGACAAATATAAACACTGCAAATCCACCGAAAATAAGTAAGCTTGAAATTAAATACCAATGGTTTAAGCCTGGTGGTGTAATGACTGCGTAGAGTTCTGTTAACTCTCTATCAATTACAGGATATAACGCATTATCATGTGGTTGAACACGTTCACCTAGTAATAAGCCACTTAATTCTTTTCCATCTTCAACATATTCTTCAGTAATTTCTAACTTTTGTGTTTCACTCGTATTATTAATTTCAAGAATAAAGTCTACATCATCTGTTTTAAATAAAACAGCATATAAACCACTATCTTTTTCAATCGTTTCAATTTCACGATTTAATAATTCTTTATGTTGATCAAATACACTATATGTCGTTTTCATAAAGTCATGAACTTCTTTATCTGTCCATAAGTCCATCTGCGGATGAATCGTATTTAACGTATCACCATTTTGTGCAATTTCTGTTCCATTTGTTACAAAAACAGGACCACTATGAGCAAGTAAATACGGGTACAACATTTTGACTCTCGTACCTGGAAATAGATTATTTTCAACTGAATAGGACGTAAAACGTTCACTAAAGAAGTGGTCTGCCATTAAAATTTCATCATCTTTAGGATATTCTGGAATATCGATATCGATTCCACCGAATGCATTTGCGATTTTTTCACGCTTTGAATCATATGCAGTATAATCAAAATTTGAAGCATCGATATCGTCATCGAGTACAACTGCATATGCAGGAATATCTTCAGGTAAAATATCATGTCTATCTACATTTTGTACGACAAACATGCTTACACCGTCAATATCATACTCATTTAGGAAATTTGTCATTAAATCTTTATATTTTTCTTGGTTGTCTTCGTTATTAAAATCGATAAATTCACGGTCAATTAAATCGTAATATTCATTCATAATATCTGTCGTTTTCGGATTGTCTAATGCTGTAAATTCATCAGTTTTAGTTGTTGGAAGATCAATCACAACTTTAAAGTCGTGGTCATGTGCTTTATCTAAAAAGTCTTTAAACTCCTCTTCCCCGCCGAAACGCTCAGCAATTTTAGTATAGTCTGTAACGCTATACCCTAAAAAGTCCTTATCGTCCATTTCAAAGACTGGGCTTAATAATAATGTGTCAAATCCCATATCTTTAATATAGTCAAATTGACTTTCAATACCTTCTAAGTCCCCACCAAACGGTAAGTTGTAATCTCCGTCTACGTTATCAACGGAATCATTATCTTCGTTTTTATTTAAAAAACGATCGATGGTAATTGTATAAACACGTGACGTGTCATCAGTTTCAGCATAAACGTCACTTGTATGTATAAATGAAAACATAAAAATAAATATCGTGACATATAAAAACTTTTTCAACCTACGTCCACCTTTCTTAACTGTCAAATTTAATTATACTGGATTTAAAAAATTATGTATACAAATCTAGAAAGTTCATAAATTATACATAAAAAAACTGCAGAATATTTTCTGCAGTTTTAATATTATAATGTTCCAAGTGGTAAGTAAGATCCAAGTAATACTGTTACGATGACTAATACAATCGCAATAATTAGGAACGTTTGTACTTTCGTTTGTTTTTTCTCGCGTACTAATGTCATCTCCATTAACCCGATTGTAAGGAGTCCGAGTAACGCTTTAATACCGTACATCATATGACCTTTATCAATATTACCAATGATGCTTAAGTTTTGGATGAAAATCATCACACCACTGAATAACACGATGATATAGAAGAGTCTTAGCGTCATGTGTAAAATGAACGCTCGACGGTTGTCTCGTGACGGATCTTTTTTATATGAGAAATACGTCACTAAAAATAATATAAACGTAATAACAATAGCTGTTAAGTGCAAATGAAACATACTTAATCTCCTTTATTTAATATAAGTTGTGAGTGTACCGATGCCATTAATTGATACACGGACAACGTCACCTGATTCTAAGAAATCAGGGTGTTCCATCCCTGCAGCGACACCTTCTGGTGAACCTGTTGCGATAATATCTCCAGGCATTAGTTTCACATATTTAGATACTTCTGAAATAATTTCTTCAACAGGTAAAATCATATCACGTGTACTACCATCTTGACGAATTTCATCGTTCACTTTAGTGACGATCGATACGTCATTTAACGATGGCACCTCATCTTTAGTGACAATATATGGTCCAATTGGTGCTGCTAAACTTTTTGCTAAGAAAAATTGTTTTAATGATTTTTGTAAGTCACGTGCTGTAATGTCGTTTACAATCGTGTAACCGTAAACATAATCTAATGCTAAATGCGGTTGTACGTTATGTGCTTCTTTACCAATTACAACACCGAGTTCACCTTCATAATCTAACTCGCTCGTTAAGTCAGTAAATGCGTCGATTGACTCTTCGTCACCAACTAAACTAGAGTTTGCTTTTGTAAATACAGTGAGTGATACTTCATTATTCATTTCTTCAGCGTGTTTTTTATAGTTACGACCAAAACAAATTAAGTTATTTGGAGGTGCAACTGGAGCTAGAAATTCAATTTCAGTAAACGGCGCTTTAAATAAATGATTGTTGTCATCCGCTTCTGCTTTTTCAACTAATGTACGTACAATTTCTTGGAAATCTAACGTATTATACTTCGTAATTCCTTCAAGTAAAGTTTTTGGATAGTCTTTGTCTTCTCCAAATTCTTCGAATAATTTTGGTAAAATCCATGCGCTGTCTTCTCTTTTTACTTTAACACCGTAAGTCGGCGTGTCTTTGTAGCTAAATGATAGAAATTTCATAAGACTACTCCTTTATCCCTTTTTATAAGTATAACAAAACACGGTTAGAATTTCTTTAATTCATTATAATTAAATTAATAATGATTTTCATTAGAAATTATTATAAGTGGTCTAATTTTCGTCTTTTTTAACAACATACTTAAGACAAAAATGACTATAGTAATGATTAAAATAATGATCACTAAATAACCAACTTTAACTTCACCATAATAATTTAATCCAAATCCATAAAATATCGTTGCCATAATTAAATTAAAAATCATAAACATTGTTAGCGAAAAGACCCCAATATTTTCAAAGAGAAATTCCGACACTTTTGGCAGTCGTTGGACAAGTAATATGAGTAGTAAAAATAACCCTAAACTCATGATTACTCCACCAATATTGTCACCAATTAAGCGGCCGCTTTTAGATCCTAAACTAAGAATCTCCATCATTTTAATAATGAGACCACTAATTATTGTTATGATCATTAAAATAGTCCCTTTTTGTTTAAAGTAATCTTCGATATTTAATCGATTAAATATCGAGCCGACAAATGTGAGTGGTAACGATAAAAATAAAAATTTATCAAAGAAATTAATAGTAAATATACTTTGTACGTTGAATTCTATCATCGAGATTATGTCACTCTCTCGGTATACACCGAGATAATTATTTAACTGCTGAATACTTGAGTAAACAATATTATTTGAATTTGCTGCCACAAGTGCAGGTAAGATCGTCCAAACAATAAAATATAGACTGAGTAATATTAAGGACGTAATGATACTAATAATTAGCGGCTTATCTCTAAAGAATAAGACGACCATCCCACTAATTGGGACGATAAATAAACCAATAAATCCGTTAAATAATAAACTAATAAAAAATAATACGATAAATATCATTAATAACTTTTTAAGTACAGTTAACCTATCATAATCTTGTCTTGAAATAATAAACCCTGTAATTAGTGACGTGACTGGGATCATTACACCACTAAAAAATAGATGGTAGAGCTGATAACTTTTCAGCTCTCCACCATAAAAATATTCATACGGATTCACGTAAATCATTGGAAGTAAATAATATATTCCAACTGAAAACATTGAAATGACGAACATAAATCCGATCAGTTGATTATCTTTTTTCACAGTCATAAACGTTTAACACTCCATAGTTGAAATAGTATAAATAAACATCGACACGCGTGTTTAACGCTTCTTCAATTGAGCGTCTGTAAATCTTCATTTGAACTTCATAACGTTCAATTAAATCTTTTTCACTTTCAGTTGTGACATTGTCTGTCTTATAGTCGATAATGATGTATTTATCTTCATGCTTTACTAAGCAGTCGATAATTCCTTGAACCATTTTTCCGTTGACATCACTAATATCGATTGTTTTTTGACTCATAATGAACGGAAGCTCTGTATAGTTTTGTATAGAGTGATTAAAAATTTCTATAATTGTTTCATCATTTACGAATTTTAGACCATACTCTACCATACGCTCTCGGTCATTTTCTTCAACGTATTCTAAGTCTTTTGTATAGTTATTGACGATTGCCTTTATAAGCGACTCCTTATTGTTTGAAGTGATTACCGAGTCAATTCGGTGAACAATTTGAACCATCACCTCATGCATTACTGTTCCAAATAGCGGCGCGTCCTTACTATCATCTAAAAAGGCTGGCTTTCTAAGCTTAACCTCTTTTTTATAAATATCTTTACGAGGATAAGCATCCTCATCGACCGTCTCGTTACGTCTTTTAATTTCAGTGACAGAATCTTTTACGCTTTCTAAATATTCTTTACTACCATCATATTTATAATTTAACCGCTCCACAACTTCTGGTGACGGATGAACTTCATCTACCTTTTCTAATAAATCATTTAGCGTAATTCTTTCAATTTTTTCTGCGATTTCATTATCTCCATAAAAGTCTATAGATGTCTTAAAATAGTCACTCTCTTTTCTAAATAATACCGGTACGAGTAAATTTCTATGATTTGCTACTTGTAGTCTAAATTCTTTTGGTAGTGGTTCGTTTTCGGTGATATCTTCAGCGTCAAGTGATTCGTCCAGAATAAGTTCTAAAAACGACGGTTCTTCTTCTATATATTCGTTAAACTTTTTCTCTTCAACATTTTTTAAAAATGGAATGTATAAACATTCTTCTGCACGAGTTAATGCGACATATAACAATCTAAACCGCTCGGAAATATCTTCTTTATGAAGAATTTCTTTTATATACTCATAGTGAATATTTGGCTTTACGACTGAGTTCGTCGCGTCATATGTCTTCATAGAGACTCCGTATAACGGGTGAACGAGAGTGCTTCTATTAAGATCTCGACTTTTTAACTCGCGGTTATTATGAACTAAGAAAACATGTTTAAACTCAAGTCCCTTAGACGAGTGAATCGTCATCACTCGAACAACATCCTCTTCCTCACTCACAACTTGTTCTTCTCCGAAGTCGATATTTCTATTTGATAAGTAATGAATATAACTAATAAATTCATAAAGAGAATGATGATTTCTCTTCATAAACTCCATACTATAAACGAGTAATCCGTTTAAATTTGCTTTACGTGTATCTCCACTTGGAAGTCCTGCGAAAAATTCGATGACGTTATATCTTTCATAGATAAATTTTAATAGTGACGTGACTGAGCGGTATTTCGCTTCTTCACGTAGGATATCTAATTCTGATAGTAAATAATCAATTTTTATTTTTGTTTCGTCTACTTCATTATAATTTTTAATTGAGTCATAGAAGTAGACGTTTTTTCTTTCATCGTTCACGCGAATTTTTGCGATGTCAGTATTCGAAAAGTTAAAGAACGGTAAGCGACATAACCCAACTAAATGATCATCTTGAAGCGGGTTATCTATAATAGAAATAAAGTTAATCATCGTACGAATTTCTAACGTTTCAAAGTATCCAGCATTATTTTCATACACTAAAGGAATGTTAAACTCTTTAAATTTTGAGTGGTACTCGTCGATTGAATAACGCGTTGGTGTAAGAATAACGATATCTTTATATGGCACGTTTTTAGAACGTAACTCTAAAATCTTTTTAATAATATAATTGAGTTCTGCGTCGACACGCGTGAGTTTAGACTCATCGTATACAATCCCTTTAATTTCTGTTTGAATTGGAGTTTTGTTTTTCTCTAAACCGACGTGAAGGGCTTCACTATCCGTATATTCAATTTCACCAACTGCTCTATCCATAATATGTCTAAAAATATAGTTCGTCGTTTCTAACACACCACTATTTGAACGGAAATTTTTGTTTAACGTAATTAATTCTCCGGAGTTTTCATTTTGAAACGCGTCCATTTTCTCTAAAAATAGTTTAGGTTCTGCTTGGCGGAATCTATAAATTGACTGCTTTACGTCACCAACCATAAATAGATTACCGTCATGCGCATCTCCACGTTTAATATAAGAAATAATAGACTCTTGTACACGGTTTGTATCTTGATACTCGTCAATCATCACTTCTTCAAACTTTTCTTTATATAGATCTCCGATTTCCCCGTCATTTGCTGATAGTATTTGAATCGCAAAATGTTCGTAATCATTAAAGTCCATCGTGTTATTTGCAAGTTTACGTTTACTATACGCGTCGATTAACTCTAACGTAATTCGTAAGAAGACGTTTCTGACTTCGTTCATCATCGCCATTTCTTCTAAAAACTCTTCAAGTGTTGAAGTATTTAATGTCGCAATTACTTTAATGTCTTCGTTAGTTTTATCTTGTAATGCTTTCGCTTCACTATTTTCTAGTTCGTCTTCAATTAGCTTAAATACACCTGCACGTTTTGTTATAAACTTCTCTGTTAGAACCGGTGTCGCTGGTGTATTATTTTTAATTTTAAGTGCAAGTCCTTTTAACTCATCACTGACTGCCAGTATTTTTTTAACGTCTTTATGTTCGTAATCTAAATCCGGTACGACCATAAAGAGATATTCTGAAAATGATTGAATCGAGTCGATGACTCGGTCAATTTCTTCTAAGTTCTTTTTCTTATTAAAATCATGTAATTCTTTAAGACTATCTTCATTTACCCATTCATCGATTAAACTTTCTAAAAAAACGATAGGATTTTCTGTTGCGATTGCTTCGTTATATAAGTTCAAAATCGATTGTTTTAACGAATCGTTTTGTTTATCTGAAGATAAAAATTCTTCAAGCTTAAAGAAATCATCGTTTGTCGATTGATAGTAGGTTTCTAATATTTGATCTAATACGTCACCTTTTAACGTATCGGTCTCTTCGTTTGAAAGTGTGCGCATATCTGGTGAGATACCGATGACGTTATAATGGTTTTGAATTAAAAACTGACAAAAACTATGAAGCGTACTAATATGTGCATCATTTACTTTTAATAACTGGTCAGACAGACGCTGTTTCTCTTCGTCATCTGTCGTTCTATGAAGTCTTTCATTTAACGCTTCTTCGAGTTTAGTTTTCATATCTTTTGCACTTGCGTTTGTAAACGTTGAAACGAAAATTTCATCGAGATCATACGTATTATTTAAAATATTAGAAATAATACGCTCGACGAGTACTGCTGTTTTACCGCTTCCTGCTGCCGCAGAAACTAAAATATCGCTACCTTTAGCGTTAATTGCGCGTAACTGATCCTCAGTAAATTGTTTACTCAACAGACTCACCGCCTTCTTTTAAAGATTCGACCATTTGTACGAGTAATGGGTCTTTTTTATCGACAAAATCTTTTTTGTTCATAATATAATCGATGTTACATGCGGATTTAAATTCACAGAATCTGCACGGTATGAGATCATCGTTTTCAGAAATAGGGTTAATACGGACGTCACCATCATAAATATCATCTGCCGCTTCTTTAATCTTTTCAACCGCATGATCTTTAAAACGGTTATACATATCTATTGAGATAAAATTATTTTTAGAACGCTTATTAATTTTACCTTTTGCTGTAAAACCTTTATAAAAGTCTCCCACATTTTCATCGTTATGAAGAAGCATCGACAACGTATCGTCTGTCGTTGCGTCTAAATATGACTCATCATCTTCATTGACGACGAATAATCCACTTGGTTTTAGCTTATCTTCTTTCATTTTTTGTAGCATGTCTTGATATTCTTCTTTTGTTTTTGCCTTTAATAGCTTTTCTTCATCTTTTTGGTTGAGTGATGTCTTCGTTGATTTCACTGTATAGAACATCATCGTTAACGGTAAAATATTTTCAAACATTTGTTTACTATTCTCTTCAATCACATTCATATACATAAATTGCTGAAGTTCAGTTCCTAAGTAAACATCAGTTAAATCTAACTTACGGTCACTCGACTTATAGTCAATGAGTGAGATAAACGTCCCGTCTTCACGTTCGTTAACGTCGACTCTATCGATGACTCCTCGTAAATGAACCGTATGATCGTTCGTCGTATTAAGTTGATATGCTCCAAACGTATCTTCATCTCTACCAAACCGTTCTTCTATAAATTTAATATTGAAGTCAGATGCTTTAGAGTATCGTTGTAAGTTAATAACAACTTCTGTTATCGTTTCAATCGCTTTAACCATCAGTGCTTGATAATATCCTGAATGCTCGAAAATTCCGTAAGAGATATTTTTAACTGCTTTTTTGACAGATTTTGACACAGCACTATTAATGTCTGCGATGGATTGATTTTTTAAATCATAATTAAAATGATACTTCATAACATCTTCTAAAACTGTGTGGTATAAATTACCAATGTCGACTGCTTCTAGTTTAAATTCTTCACGTGGATGAAGTTTTAGCCCGTATCTCATAAAATGTTGGAACTGACAGTTATAGAAACTATGGAATCTTGACACTGATCCACTTAGCGCTTCACCATATAAGGTTTCAGCAATTGCTTCGTCAACTTTTTCACTTTCGTTTTTGTACGCTAAATTACGAACCACTCTATCGTATAAGTCTTTATATTTCGCGTCTTTTTGTAAGACGTACATTGCTTCAAGAAATACGCGATCTCTAACGCCTTCAATAATCGTATCTTCATATTTTTTTGGCGTATTTAAAATATCTCTTAAACGTTCGAGTAGTAAATCTTCCATACTATTAATACTAGAAATATTTCCTTCAACATTTGTCGTACCAAATAATGACGGACGAATAATCTCTATATCTTTACTTTGTGCGACGATTTCTTTTACAAACGGACTAATTTTAGTCGGTTCATTTTTTAAATTACTTAAAGAGTAACTCATAAATAACCCATCTGTTGGTCTCGTGACTCCGTGGTAAAAAACAAATCTCTCATCTCGGCGTAATACTTCATTTGTCGGAGATATTTGAAGTTCATGTGCCTCAAATTTACGTTTTTCTTCATCAGAAATAATATCATTTCCACCAATTTCCATCGGCATATTCGCGTGATTCATACCAACCATGAAAATATACTTTTTATTTTCAACCTTCGCAAGATCTAACACCCCGACCGTTACTTCATCTAACGTAGCGGGCAATAAGTTAAACTCTGCTTCCATTAAACCTTCTATTAAATTATCGACAAATAACTCAAACGTCACTTCGTCTTCACCGTAAACGATATGTGCGTTATCAAGTAAGTTAATAAAATGATTATACGCATCTTCTGTTTCATTTTTACGCGTTTCGTCTTCACAATTGTCTATATCTTGTTCTAGTCTTTCTAATACTCTATTTTTCTCTAAAAACTGATAAATAGACTGTATATAATCGATGGCTTTAGTGCCAGATTCTATCGACTTATATAGTTGATTTAACGCGGCAAGTACTTTGTTTTTATATGCAAGCATTTCTTCAATGTCTTGAATTTCCACTTCTGAAAGTGTTTGTTTTTGACCGTCGTCCCGTGTTTCTAAAAACTTTTTAAATAATTCGTCATTTAATAACCCAGCTTGAAAATCAATGCCAGATTCTAATACGACGTTTTCAAATACATACATATTAAAGTCGTCATCATCGTTTAAATAACCACTCTTCATAATATTAATAATCGATTCACGTTTAAAGTTTTGACGGTAAGCTTCAAATATACTCATAACAAATTGAATAAATGGATGTTGAATCATTTTATATTTTTGGTCGATTGAATATTTAATCTCAAACTTTTCAAAATAATATCTTAAAACTTCGATATAACTTTGATCTCTATATAATATACCGATGTCTTTATATTTCACGTTTTTCGTTCGGATGAGTGTTTCAATTTGACGCATCACTTCTTCAATTTCAGCGCGCATATTCGGTGCTTCAATCAAACTCACACCGTCAATGTTATTTATCGGTGTTCCTTTTCTTAAATAATTTTCAACTTGGTATAATCCTTCACTTTTTGCGCGGTAGTTTTCATGTGGAAACTCTATAATATCGACACCATTTTCACCAAATAAATCTACTCTTTTTAACTCTTGAATTACATTTTCTGTTTTTCTAAATAAATCTTTATTGTCTGAACTATGCATGAGTAAAAGTGTAATATCATCCGTGAAACGCGTCAGTGTTTTTAATAATTGAAGTTCTAACTCACTAAAGTTATGGAAACCATCAATATAAATCGTCGCATTATTTAGGCTTTCAATTTCATTGACGTCAACTTCATTTAAAATTTTTAAAAAGTGTGGCATTAAATTAATACTTTCAATTGAATATTCGTCAATCATCTCTAGCCATTTTTCATACACTTTGACTAAATCATCATACTTTTCTTTCGTTCGATTATTGTCAAAAGATAAACCTTTAATATCCTCGACAGATATATCATAATTAATAAATTCTTCAATAGTTTCTAAAAGTTTCCCGGAAAATTTTACATATTCTCTAGAATCTCTATAATATGTCAATTCATCATTATTAAATTGCTGTAGTATTTTATGTATAAGCATTATGTGACCGACATCTGATAAACGGTTCTTTTCACGATGTCCAATCTCATTAAAAACATGCCACATAAAACGAGAGAAGCTTAAGACATTCGTTCTTAAACTTCCTCTATAGGTCTTATTATTATCATTCGTTAAAATCTGTTCATATGTTAACGTATTTTGTGTTGGTGTAATTATATAAATACGATTACCAAGCGGGTCATTGTTTGTTTTTTCATCGATGTCTGCAAACATTTTTTCAGATTTACCTGTTCCACTGACACCTGTCCAAACTTTAATCATCGTTTACCTCCTAATCTGAAAAGTTCATTGTTATTTCAGAAAATGGCCAAAATCTAATAAATACTTTACCAATAATTTGCTCGTCTTCAATTAAGCCAAATTGTCTAGAATCTTTACTCACTGGACGATTATCCCCAAGGACTAAATACTCCCCTTCAGGAATCTCACCATCAACTCCGAGATCTTCTAACGTAAAATTATCAGAGTACGAATCTTCTTTATAAGAGACATATGTTTCATCGACATGTTCTCCATTGACATAGACCTCTTTGTCTTTCATCTCTACATAATCTCCTGGCACACCTACAACTCTTTTTATATAAGCGTCACCTTCATTACTATCAAATACAATAACGTCACCGTGATCGACATCATGTAAGTTATAAGAGATTTTACTTACAAATACACGATCTCCATCTATAAATGTTGGTGCCATACTCGCACCTTCAACAACGAATTGTGTAAGTAAAAATGTTCTTACGACAAAAACTACTATGAGAGCAATTACGATTGTAATAACCCATTCTTTTATTTCCTTTAACATACTTTCACTCCAAATGATTATTCATTTTTCTTTCTAAATACTTTTCATATAACTTAGATAATACATATAAAACAATTAAAAATATGACCGATATTAATAGTCTTGCTGGTGACGTGAAAAATGCTGTCACATCATATCCAACGACAGAAATCGATAGTATCATTATAAACTTTGAACCAATTAATATGTACAAATATACTCTTTTACTAATGTTAGAAATTCCTGCAATTAAATTGACCACTGAGGACGGGGTAAATGGCAATGATAATAAGATAAATAAAAAACTAAACCCTCTCGTATCGACAAACTGCCTCATTTTAACGAGTGTAGGATGTCTATTAATATATGCTGTTGTCGGACGCTTTAAAAAATTTCTAACGATTAGAAATACTGAATAACTTCCTACAACACTACCTAAATAACTCATTAAAAAGCCGATTAAAAACCCGTAAGCGTTCGTATTTAAAATAACGATAGCAATGAGAGGTAAGAATGGTAAAAATGACTCAATAAACACAAGCAAAAGTCCAACAAATATCCCTAGACCATCAAAAGCTTCAAAAATTTGTTCAAGACCTTCTTCTGTCGTAAAAAGTTCAATGTATTTTGACATCATTTTCACCCCTATCAGTTTGTTATATTATAACACCTTTTTAAATTTTTAAGTTTTCCAATCAAAAAAACTCTCATACGTTTCGTATGAGAGTTTTAAAAAGTATTTATTATTTAGAAAGTACTTCTTTAATTTGTCCAATTGCCCAGTCTAAATCTTCTTTTCCAATAATTAACGGTGGCGCAAAACGAATGACTGTATCATGCGTTTCTTTACATAATAGTCCACGTTCTTTTAACGCTTCACAATATGGTCTTGCATCTTCTGTTAATTCCATACCAATGAATAATCCACGTCCACGAACTTCTTTAATTACCGGATTGTCGATTGTTTGAAGTTCAGATTTCATATACTCACCAAGTTCATTTGAACGATCTGCAAGTTTCTCATCGAGTAAAACGTCGATTGCTGCAATAGATACTGCAGCTGAAAGTGGGTTACCACCAAATGTTGACCCGTGAGAGCCAGGAGTCATTAACTCGAGTACTTCCTTATCACCGAGTACAACAGATACTGGTAACACACCACCGCCAAGTGCTTTACCTAAAATGTACATATCTGGCTCAACGTCTTCCCAGTCACATGCAAATAATTTACCACTTCGTCCAAGTCCACATTGAATTTCGTCTGCAATCATTAAAACATTATTTTCGTCACATAACTCACGTATTTCTTTTAAAAAGCCGTCACGTGGAATGTTAATTCCAGATTCACCTTGAATTGGTTCCAGAATAATTGCGACAGTGTTTTCGTTAATCGCAGATTTTAAAGCATCAATATCTCCATATGGCACGAGTGGGAAGCCTGGAACTAACGGGTGAAACCCTTCTTTATATGCCGCTTCACTTGAGAGTGAAATCGCACCTAACGTACGACCATGGAAGTTACCGTTCATACCGATAATTTCTTGTTTTCCATCCTCGATACCTTTAACTTCTTTACCCCAGCGACGTGCTGCTTTAATTGCAGATTCTACTGCCTCAGCGCCTGTATTCATTGGGATACCCATTTCTTTACCAGAAATTTCGTTAAGCTTATCTAACCATTCACCTAAATTACTTGAATAAAACGCACGAGAACCAAGTGTTACTTTGTCAGCTTGTTCTTTAAGCGCTTTAATTATCTTAGGATGACGATGTCCTTGATTCACCGCTGAATATGCTGAGAGCATATCTAAATACTTATTACCTTCAGGATCTTTTACCCATACACCCTCTGCCTCGTCAACGACGATTGGCAGAGGTTTGTATGTTGGTGCTGCAACTTTATCAGCAAGATGAATAATATCTTTTGATTGTGTCATACAGACACCCCCTACAGTAGTTTGTAATTTAAATTAAAACATTTCTGAAGTCATTTTACCTTGCATGTGGAGTAATAAGTAATCTGGTCCACCTGCTTTAGAGTCTGTACCTGACATTTTGAAACCACCAAATGGTTGGTACCCAACGATTGCTGCAGTACAACCACGGTTGAAGTATAAGTTACCTACGTGGAAGTCACGACGTGCTTCTTCTAAATGTTCACGGTCGTTTGTAAATACTGCTCCTGTTAAGCCGTAATCTGTATTGTTTGCAAATTTAATTGCTTCAGTAAAGTCTTTAGCTGTTGTGAATCCAACAACAGGTCCAAAGATTTCTTCTTGCATTACTTGGTCATCATGTTTAAGACCAGAGAATACTGTTGGGTGAACGAAGTGACCTGTATCGTTTTCGATTTTACCACCGATTTCGAGTTTACCTTCTTCTTTACCAATCTCAATATACTTCTCAATTTTATCTAATGATGCTTGGTCAATTACTGGACCCATAAAGATATCTTCAGATGGGTCACCGACTGTTAATTCTTTTGTTTTTTCAACTACTTTTTCAAGTAATTCATCGTGAACTTCTTCAAGAGCGATTACGCGTGAACATGCTGAACATTTTTGACCAGAGAAGCCGAATGCAGAGTTTACAATTGCATCTGCTGCTTCGTCAAGATCCACACCATTGTCTACAACAATTGTGTCTTTACCACCCATTTCAGCAATGACACGTTTTAAGTTTACTTGTCCTTCATGAACAACGCCTGCACGTTCATAAATACGAACACCAACGTCGCGTGAACCAGTAAATGATACAAATGCAGTATCTTTATGATCGACTAAGTAGTCACCAATTTCTCTTGATGAACCTGGAATAAAGTTAATCGTACCTTTAGGTAGTCCAGCTTCTTCAAGTACTTCAATAAATTTGTACGCAATTATTGGTGTGTTAGATGAAGGTTTAAGTAATACAGTGTTACCTGTTACAAGTGCTGCTGCTGCAGTACCTGCCATGATTGCAAATGAGAAGTTCCATGGTGAAATAACATAGCCAACACCTAACGGGATATAATGAAAACGGTTAAATTCTCCGGCACGAGATTGTACCTTTTTGCCATTAGCAAGCTCTAAGTTTTGACGGCCATAATAGTTTAAGAAGTCGATTGCTTCTGCTACTTCTCCGTCTGCTTCTTTCCATGGCTTACCTGCTTCTTTTACTAAATGACCAGTAAATTCAGCTTTTCTGTCACGAATAATTTGTGCTGCTTTGAAAAGAATGTCTGAACGTAATGAAAATGATGTTTTTCTCCATGCTTCGAACTTTTCTTTCGCTGTTTCCATCGCTTGGTCTGCTTCTTTTTGTGTTGCTTGAGAAACGTAACCAATGATTTCTGATTTGTTTGCTGGGTTGTAGACTTCGTTTTTATCGTCAGTGTAAATTCTTTCACCATTAATGATTAATGGGAATTCTTGACCGAAAATCTTCTGAGCTTCTTTAATGCCCGCTTTCACCCATTGCTTGTTTTCTTCTTTAGTATAGTCAACGAAAGGTTCGTGTCTATAGTGATCCATAGAGTATTCCATAAAAAAGTAGCCTCCTAAATTTGATTATAAATATATATTCGCACACTACTATATAAATATTCAAGCTATTTGCCAATAATGAATAAACTTACAACTTTATGAATTATTAATTTTAAATAATTACACTTACATTATCTATTATTAATTATTTTTGTAACTATTTATTAGATAAATTAGCAAATTTTAATAAAAAAAGACTTAGTTTTCACTAAGTCTTTTAACAATCATACATCTGTACTTTTGCCTCTTTAATCCAAATAGGCAGTCGTTCTCGTAGGGATTCAAAACCGTATTCTTCAGTTTCTTCTATAATATCTAAGATCGATCGCTCTTTCTTTTTCTTACTTTTTCTTTTAAAGTATTCATTTTCTTTTAAAGTCAGATTTAATTTTCCATCCCTATCGTTTACACTGATTATTTTACACTTAACAATCTGCCCTTTAGAAAGATAATGATGAATGTTTTGTACAAAATCATCCATCACTTGTGAAATGTGAATTAACCCATCTACACCATCTACAGTTTTGACAAAAGCACCGTATGGTCGTACGTTTGTTACTTTCACTTTAACAAATTGACCTGCTCGGTATTGTTTTGTCACAAAAAAACCCCACTTCATTTAACACTTCATAATAATAGCATATTTCAAGCAGGGCTTCCATTTATTGTATTTACTTATATGTTTTATCGTGGTCGTCTTGATCTATTTTCTTCATGACTTCTTCTTCAAACTCTTTCGCACGTTGTGCTTCGTTTTTAGAATATTTTCTAATTAAAACAAACACTACATATGCGAGTATTATACAAACAACAAGAGTAATGAGTCCTGGTATATACTCTGTTTTATCTTCTGGAAAATAAAGAAATTCCATCATAGTCATTCACACACCTTTACAACTAATAGTATAACAAATCGTGCGTCTATTTAATGTAAGAAAATCTGACGAATTTATGTCAAAAAAAGAGGCATATGCCTCTTTTAATTATTGAACTTCAATTGTTTCGATTGTTACGTCTTCAACTGGCTTATCCATTGCACCAGTCTCAACGCTTGCAATTTTATCTACAACGTCCATTCCTTCAATTACTTGACCAAACACTGTGTGACGATTATCTAGCCAAGGTGTACCCCCGAGTTCTGCATACTTTTCAATAATTTCCTCAGGATAACCCGCTCCTTCTAATTGACCGAGCATTGTACTTGGTACACGGCTCGCTTCAACGATGAAAAACTGTGAACCATTCGTATTCGGGCCACGATTTGCCATTGATAGTGCTCCGCGGAAGTTAAATAACTCTTCGTGGAACTCATCTTCAAAGTCTTTGTCCCAAATACTTTCTCCACCCATACCAGTACCAGTTGGATCTCCACCTTGAATCATAAAGTCTTTAATAATTCTGTGGAAAATTTGTCCGTCATAGTAACCATTCTTAGCGTGTGTGACAAAGTTCTCTACAGTTTTAGGTGCTTTATCTGTAAACAGACGTACTTTAATATCTCCATGATTTGTTTTAATTAAGACACTATTTTCAGCATCTAATACATTTGTATCAACTTGTGAAAAAGTCATTTATTGTTCCTCCAATATTATTTCTAATTTCAATCATAATAGTGTATGGTAGAAAACTACTTTGTTTCAACAGTAATTATAGAACATATTGTCTACATTTAAAACACATATTAATTCATGTATAATAAAGTCATATAATTGTGCGAAGGAGGTTAAGGTGTGACGTTATTACATTTTTTCATATTATTACCATTATTAGCTGCAGTAGCTATTGGAATAATATATAAATTTCAAAAAAATATTCACCTCGGATGGTTTGTATTACCAGTGCCATTCGTTATTGTGTCTTATTTATTTACGTTAATACCTAACATACAGAGTGGATCAAACATTTACAAACCATTAAATTTTATGCCTAGAATTGGTATGAACTTTGATGTATACATAGATGGTCTTGGTTTACTTTTTGCAATTTTGATATCTGGAATCGGTACACTAGTCGTACTCTATTCAATTGGATATCTCTCACAAGATGAAAAACTTGGAAACTTTTACATCTACTTATTAATGTTCATGGCAGCGATGCTTGGTGTCGTAATGATTGATAACGTTTTAATGATGTATATGTTCTGGGAACTGACATCTATATCAAGTTTCTTATTAATTGCGTTTTGGACAACAAAAGAAAAGTCCACATACGGTGCACAAAAATCGATGTTAATTACAATGTTTGGTGGATTTATGATGCTCGGTGGGTTCATCTTACTCGGCTCGATTACAGAGTCTTATAGTATTAGAGAAATGATTCAATCCTCAGACTTAATTGCATCAAGTGGTGTCGGTACACTTGCAGTAATTCTTGTTTTATTCGGTGCATTTACTAAATCTGCACAGTTTCCTTTTTACATCTGGCTACCAGATGCGATGGAAGCACCAACACCAGTAAGTGCGTACTTACACTCTGCAACGATGGTTAAAGCAGGTCTATATTTAGTTGCTCGCTTTACACCTGTATTTATGTGGAGTACAACATGGGTGAACACAATTCTTATCGTCGGTTTAATTACACTTACGTGGGCATCATTTAACGCTGTAATAAAAGACGATATGAAAGCAGTACTCGCATTCTCAACAGTGTCTCAACTTGGTTTAATAATGTCATTACTTGGAGTCGGAGCTCTTGCAGTCACTGCAGGTTTTAATGAAGAAATCTTTACAGTTGCTGTAATTGCTGCGGTGTTTCATATTATTAACCACGCAACATTTAAAGGTTCGTTATTCATGGTGACTGGAATTATCGATCACCAAACAGGTACGAGAAGCATTAAACGTCTCGGTGCGTTACTAACGATTATGCCGATTAGCTTTACGATTACGTTAATTACCGCGTTCTCAATGGCAGGTTTGCCGCCGTTTAACGGATTTTTATCAAAAGAGCTATTTTTAGAAGCGATGTTTGAAATCTCGCAGTCAAACGTGAGTTTCTTAAGTGCAATTAGTGTGTTATTCCCGCTGCTTGCGATTGTTGGTAGTATATTTACATTTGTTTACTCAATGAAATTAATATTCGGTGTATTTACAGGTGAAAGCTTTGATACGCCAAAAGAGCCAAGTGAAGCACCTGTACTTATGTTAATTTCGCCAGCAATTTTAGCGTCACTCGTCGTGATATTTGGTCTATTCCCAAATATCTTATCAAATACGATTATTAGTCCAGCTGCGAGTGCGATTTTAGATCGTCAAAACTTTGTCGACGTTTCAATTAGTTTTTGGCACGGTGTAACACCTGCACTACTTTCTACTATATTAATCGTATTAGTCGGAACAGTGCTATATTACTTTAGAGATAGTTGGTCATTTGTTTACAACTACATTAAAGAAGCATATACACTTAACAATTTATATGACCAATTACTTAAACAAAGTACGTATTATTCAAATAAAGCAACACAATCGTTATCGACAGGTTTCTTAAGAACTTACCTATTATATATATTTGGATTCTTCGTCTTATTTAACTTTATGACGATGTTTAGAACAGGTTTAAATTTAGATTTAAGTGACCTTGCACCGATTGGAATTCAAGAAGTGATTTTAGTGTTCGTTATTTTAATCTCTCTTGGAATTATTATGATGACAAAATCACGTATGGTAAGTATTATCATGCTCGGTGCCGTTGGATTTAGTATGGCATTATTCTTCGTGTTCTTTAGAGCACCAGACTTAGCACTTACTCAACTAGCGATTGAAACAGTGACGACGACACTATTCTTAGTTTGTTTCTATCACTTACCAAAAGTAAGTAAGTTACCTGAAACGTGTCAATTTAAGTTAACAAACTTTGTTGTTGCTGTATTGGTTGGATTAGTATCAATCTTAATTGGTTTATCTGCATATAGTCATAGAATTTTTGATTCGATTTCTGAGTATCATATCGAGCATGTTTATGATCTTGCAGCTGGTAAAAACATGGTAAACGTAATTCTCGTTGACTTCCGTGGTTACGATACAGTATTCGAAACTGTCGTATTCGCAATTGCGGGTATTGGAATTTACATTTTAATGAGAATGACGAACCGCAGAAAGGATGATGGAAATGAAGAGCACTCTTAAAAGAGCGGGCTATAAAGCACTCCAAAGACAGATGAATGATGTGCATTTACAATTCATTGCTAAAGTCGCATTTTTCATCATCACGATGTTTAGTTTCAACTTATTTTTCGCTGGGCACTATACGCCTGGTGGAGGATTCGTTGGTGGTTTACTGATGAGTTCTGCAGTACTACTACTGCTTATCGCTTACGACATTAAAACTTTAAGAAAGATGTTACCTATTCCGTTAAAATTTCTTATTTCACTCGGATTGTTATTTGCACTTGGTGTACCGCTATTTTTAATGATATTTGGTAAGCCATTATTCACTCACGCATTTACAGATATTGCTGTTCCGATTTTAGGTGATATCCACATTCACTCTGCAGTGTTTTTTGACCTCGGCGTATTTTTAGTCGTATTCGGAGCAACAATACTTATTTTAGTGTCTGTTGGTGGGGTGAAAGATTAATGGAATTTATAATGATTATTCTTTCAGGTGTTTTAATCGGATGTGCGACATATTTAATTTTATCTAAAAGTGTTTTAAGAATTATTATTGGTACATCCGTGTTATCACACGGTATTCACTTAATGCTCCTTACGATGGGACAATTAAAAAGAGGTAACGTTCCAATTTTAGATGAGCGTGTTGAAGTGTATACCGATCCGTTACCGCAAGCGATGATTTTAACAGCAATCGTTATCTCGTTTGCTCTTACTGCTTATAGTTTAGTTCTTGCACTGAATAACTATAAAGTGCTTGGAACTGATGATACTGAAGATATGAAAGGAAGAGAAAATGGTCACTAATGTGTTGCTTATATTACCACTCATTATTCCAGGTCTCGCAGCAGTTATTATGCTATTTGCGAATAAACGACCGGTTTTTCATAGAGTAACAACAACTATCGCGAGTTTAATGATGGTAATCGTTTCAATAATTATTGTCAGACGTGTCTACAATAACGGCGTCCTTGTGACTAACATTGGTGACTGGCCTGCGCCGTTTGGAATTTCAGTTGTTTATGACATGCTGAGTGCAATGCTTGTCTTAACGACTTCAATCATTCTCTTTTTCGTAACGATTTACTCATTTCAATCGATTGGTTTAGAACGTGAACGCTACTTTTATCACCCAATGATGTTATTTATGATTATGGGAATTAATGGTGCATTTACGACTGGAGATATCTTTAACATGTTCGTATTCTTCGAAGTGTTCCTAATTGCATCATATGTGTTACTCACGATTGGAAGTAGTCGTATACAACTTAGAGAAGGTTTTAAATACTTAATTGTTAACGTTATTTCATCAAACATTTTAGTGCTTGGTATTGGTTACTTATACTCTGTTGTAGGTAGTGTAAATATGGCTGACATTCAAGTTAAACTAGCAAATTACGATGGTAACTTATCAGTCATTACATTAATCGGAGCAGTTATAATGTTCGTCTTCTTAACGAAGGCAGCAATATTCCCGTTATACTTCTGGTTACCAGATTCATATAATGCTCCACCGATTCCAATACTTGCCGCTTTTGGTGCGTTACTTACAAAAGTTGGAGTTTACGCTTTAATGCGCACATATAGCTTATTCTTTAGCTTAGACTTTAACTATATTAGTACGTTCTTAGTCGTATTATCTATTTTAACTATTATAATTGGTTCAATTGGTGCACTTGCATCATATGATTTAAAAATGGTCGTCATCTACAACATCATTATCGCGATTGGTTTCATTGTAATCGCAGTAGCGATGTTAGATTTAGACGGAATGCTCGGTAGTATTTACTACCTCATCCACGATATGATCATTAAAACAGCGCTATTCTTGCTTGTTGGATTTATTATTTATAGAACTGGTAAAGTAAACGCAAAAGAAATACACGGACTCATGTCCGTACACCCAGTAGCTGGATGGTTCTTCTTCTTAGCAGGACTATCACTCGCTGGTGTACCACCTTTCCCTGGGTTTTTCGGGAAAGTGTATATAGTTAAATCATTATTTTTAAATGAATATTACATTTCAGGTATTGTTATTCTATTCTCAAGTTTAGTTATTCTATATAGTATTATGAGATTATTTATACAAGTGTTCTTCGGAGCACCTGCAGACCTTGAGGATTTAAAACCAATTAAATATGATAAATTACTATTTAGCGCAATTGGACTTGTTGTAGTATCGATAATATTTGGTCTCGGTGCAGACTTATTATATCCATACTTTGAGTTCGCAGCACAGACATTAACTGATCCGTCAATTTATTCAGAATATATTATGGGGGTGGAGTAATTGGCAGTACAAGTCTTATTGAATTTTTTACTCGCATTCCTATGGGCATTTATGAACAATAGCTTTACATTAAGTACTCTCATCATGGGATATTTAATGGGGCTAATTGCTATTTCGATATTAAGAAACTTCTTACCTGGTACTTTTTACCTCATTCGTGTATGGAGAGTTATTAAATTATTCTTCGTATTTATTTATGAATTACTCGTCGCGAACATCGAAGTTGTAAAAATTGTTTTACAACCTAAAATTGATGTTCACCCAGGGTTCTATGCGTATCCTTGTGATTTACAAAAAGAATGGGAAGTCGTATTGCTTTCATCTTTAATTACGTTAACACCTGGAACAGTTGTAGTTGCGATTAGTGATGACTTTAGAACGTTATACATTCACGGAGTAAACTTAGTCGATGCTGATGATGAAATTGCATCGATTAAAAACTCTTTTGAACGTCTCATAAAAGAGGTTGGTAGACCATGACATCATTTTTACAAATCATATTTATAATCGCAATTATCGGAATGGCAGTCGCGCTTGGTATCGCTTCGTACCGAATTATTAAAGGTCCAACGTTACACGATAAAATCGTCGCATTAGACGCGTTTGGTGTAATGTTAATGGGAACGATTGGTATTTTCTCAGTATTACTCGACACACCATACTTAATTGTAGTGATTATGATTATCGGTATGCTTGGTGCTGTCGGTACTGTCGCTATGGCGAAGTTCTTAGAAAAAGGATGGGTGATAGATCATGATCGCGATCCTGATGACTAGTATTGTAACTATACTCGTACTATTTGGAGTGTTCTTTTCTATCGTTGCAGGTATCGGTATATTAAGACTTCCAGACATGTACTCACGTCTACATGCAGCGAGTAAAAGTTCAACTCTTGGGGTATCACTTGTCTTACTCGCAGTTTTCATTTACTTTTGGTACTTTGAAAACCAATTTGAAATTACATTAATACTTGCACTTGTCTTTATTTATATCATTGCACCAACAGGCGCGCATATGCTTGCTAGAAGTGCATTCCACTCAGACGTTGAACCGTATCGATTAACGATATTGAACGAATTACGACGAGATGAGCTTGGATATGAAGAACTTACAGAAGAAGACAAACGTAAAATCGAAGCACGTAAAAAAGAACAAGAGCTCGATGAGTAAAAAAGACCTGCTTTAGAAAATTCTAAAGCAGGTTTTTTCGTATCTTTAATTTTTAACGTTCATTAACGTCATTCTACCGACTGCAGTTGTTTTGCCATCATTATTTTCTATCTCTGCGGTCCATATTTGTGTGTTCATCCCAATATGAACAGGTGTCGCAGTTGTTATAAGTCGACCTGTTGATACTGGACGAATGTGATTGACGTTGATTTCAACGCCTGTTGCGTGACCGTCTTCAATATTTTCAATACCGCCAAGTGATATCGCTGTCTCAATGAGTACCGCGTTCATCCCACCATGTATCACACCAAATGGTTGCTTCATATCTTCTGTGACATCAACTGCTATGACTACTTGTTCTTTATTTAATTGTACAATCTCGATATTAAAAGTTTCGAGTAAATTAGTCATACATTGAACCTTCTAAAATATAATCGACGACTGTGCGAATCATAACACCACTTGCTGCCTTTGGACCGTATGGATTATTTTTTGTAAATTGTGACGTTCCAGCAATGTCAAAGTGTAACCAAGGATATCCTTCTGTAAACTGGTTGATGAATGCTGCCGCAAACGATGCACCACCAAATGGACGTAAGTTACTATTTAAAATATCAGCAATTGGTGTATCTTTTACTGCTGCTTCATCTGACTCATCCATTGGTAAGTGCCATAGCTTTTCTCCAACTTTTTTTGATGATTTTAAAACATCTTTTAAATACTCTTCGCTTTGGTTTGTAAATATACCTGTACGTGATTCACCTAAAGCACCAATTACTGCACCTGTTAATGTTGCAAAATCCATAATAATTGCTGGTTCGTGCGTCACTGCTTCAGTAACTGCATCACCTAATACGAGGCGTCCTTCAGCATCTGTGTTAGAGATTTCCACACTGAGTCCATTTTTCGCAATGACAACGTCATCTGGTCGGTTGGCATTACCTTTCACCATATTTTCAGCAAGCGCTAATACTGCGACAACGTTGACTTCTTTCTTTTGATCAACAAGCGTCTTTAGCATACCGAGTACATTTGCTGCACCACTCATGTCGTACTTCATAGATACCATACCCGTACGTGGTTTTAATGAATATCCACCTGAGTCATACGTTATACCTTTACCGACTAAAGCTACTGGTGCTTTGTTACTATTTTTATATTCAATCGTAACAAGTCTTGGTTTTCTTTCTGAACCGTCACCGACTGAATGAATGAGTCCATACCCTTCTTCTTTTAGTGTTTTATCATCTTTTACTGAAATCTTAACATTTTCTTTATTAGAAAATTCTTTTTCAATTAACTCAACAAACGTTTCAGGATAAAGTAAGTTTGGTGGTGTTTCGCTTAAATCACGACTAAAGTTAATTGCTTCACCCGCAAGTTTACCTTCTAATACTTTGGATTCATCTACTTCTTTATTGAAAAGAATTGTGAGTTCATATGGCTCGACGTCTTTTTTATAGTTCACTTGATTATATAAACTAATTTCTCCCATTAAACCAATGGCTTTTAAAAATGACTCTTCTGTACTAAAAGAATCAATATGAATGCATGCATCTTCAACTTTATCTTTTTTAAGTGTTTGAAATACTGTACCGAGTGCTTCTTGAAGTTTTAGTTCTGTTAAATCTTTAGAGTTTCCAAGTCCAACAGCATACACTTTTCTTAAACTCGTTTGAAGTACTGCACTTGAAGATTCGACTTTATTTAATTTTGTTTGAATAATACCAGCTTCTACTGCCGCTTCAAGTTTACCGTTAAATAATGCATCAAGTTCTTCAAAGTTTTTATTTTCTTTAAAGTCTTCAGTAACGCCTATAACAATTGCACTGTTGCTGTCATTTAAATTACTTTTGAAATCAAAAATCACACAATCCACTCCTAAAACATTTGATAACCTAATTTACGTAAATAACGTATCGTTAGACCTGCTAAAATAATACCGATAAAACCACTCGCTAATATAACGACGTCAAAAAATTGAACATGAACTATATTGTCTATCGCTTCACTAAACGCTGTACCTGGTGATCTTATGTAATCAATCGTATCAATTCTATCGATAATTAAAATGACAATGACTGGATAAACAAATGCCATAATCCATGTCATTTTTAAAATCATATTTAAAATAAAACTAATTCCAAAGAATAATACGAAGTATAAAATGATAGATATAAATACTTGAATAATATTCAAAGTGACACCTCTATTAAAAAAGCATGAGTATAGTATCTATACTCATGCGTAAAATTTTCTTACAGGAATTTACCTTTAGTGAATCCAAGAACTGGTCCACCAATTTTAGCTACTGCACGTGTATCAATAACTTTCTTCATAAATGCAGCTGATTTACCTTTGATTTCTTTGCCATATACAACACCAATACCATCGTTAGAACCTAATGAACAAACAGTTCCTTTGTCGTCATATACGAATGGTTCAACTTTATTACCACGTAATTTTGAAGCGATAGTGTCTGCTGTATGTTCACCAAGTTGCATTGCAATTTGAGCTGTAGTTGGGTAAGGACGCGCATCTGAACCTGTACCGTTCATTACAGCTGAAACGTCACCAATTGCGTAGATGTTGTCATAACCTTCAATTGTTAAGTCGTCGTTTACAATAATTCTACCACGTTTAACACCATCAAAGTTTTCTTCCATTAAGCTGCTTCCACGTACACCAGCTGTCCAAATTCTATTGTTTGCTTTAATTGTTTCTTCTTTATCGTCTACTTTAACAACGAATCCTTCCTCGTTTGCAGCAATGATTGGTGTGCCGAGTAAGAATTTAACGCCACGATCTTCTAAGAACTTTTTAGCATATCCACTAAGTTCTTCACTGAACATTGGTAACATAGAAGGCATTGCTTCAACACATGTAATACTTACATCGTTATAGTCAATTCCTAAGTTTTCACATAGAACTGGAACTGATTCTACAAGCTCACCAAGGTACTCGATACCTGTGAAACCTGCACCCCCAACAACGATTGCAAGGTCATTTTTGTCTCCAGATTCTAAGTAGTTGTTAAAGTTCTTTTCAACAAGTGCACGTGCTTTAAGTGCTGTTTGTGGGTTAGTAATAGATTCAGCATAATCAGCCATTCCGTCAATACCAAATGTTTCTGATTCAAATCCTAATGCTACTACTAAAATATCGTATTCCACATTACCTTTTGTCGTTTCTACAACTTGTTTGTCTTTATCGACGTTTGTAACTTCAGCAACGACAAAATTTGTTTTCATGTTGTCAACAACTTTTTGAATTGGGTATACACCGTCTTCCCAGTTAATTGTACCTGCTGCAGTTTCATGTAACCACGTTGACTCATAGTGATACTCATTCTTGTTGATTAATGTAATATCTGCTTCTGATAAACCTAACTCTTTTTGAAGACCTACTAATGTGCTAAGTCCAGCATATCCTCCACCGAGGATAACGATTTTCTTTCTTTCGAAACTCATTACTACAACTCCTAAAATTTAATAGTAAAAAACGCTAATATATATAACATAATATTAGCGTTTTCAGACATATATTTCAAGCGTTTACAGTTAATTTAACATTGTTCTGGTGTGCCTTTATTTGTTTTTGTTCTAAACGATGCACCACATCCACATGCAACACTTGCGAGTGGGTTATCAATTGTAAATCCTCCACCGAGTAATGACTCCTTAAAGTCAATCGTTGTACCGTCTATCACACCGATGTCGTATTTATCGACTAGTACATTGACACCGTGATGCGTAAAGACGAGATCATTTTCTTGTTTCTCTTCTTCAGCAGCCATACCGTACGTTAAACCAGTACAACCGCCACCTTCTACTTTAAAACGTAAATATCCGTCAGCCATGTCGTTTTCTTCTAGCATTGTTGCGACTTGATCAGCTGCAGCTTTTGTTAACACCACTTGACTCATAAAATGTCACCTCATTTAATTCTAATATCTATATTATAACGAATCTTTAATATAATCGAAAATATCTGGTTCATCATCTTTTTGTAGTTCTTCTAAGACCCGAGCGAGTAATTGTTCGTCCGTTTTTGCAGCAATACGTTTTCCTTCTACAATACAAAACGCCGTACGACTGCATACACCGCAATCATTTGTACACTCATAATCCATAACATCAACGTCAGAATTATCCATTAAATGATTAAACGTACCTTTAGACGTTTTTTCTATATTTGATTGACAAAATTCTACTAGCTTCATAATCATCACCATAAAAATAAAAACTAGAGAATTTAATCCCTAGTTTTAGAATACTTGTTCGATTTCAACAAATCCTGGTACTTCTTCAAGTAATGCACGTTCGATACCTGCTTTAAGTGTAATCGTTGAACTTGGGCAACTACCGCATGCACCAAGTAAACGTAGCATAACTACACCATCTTCAACGTCTACTAACTCCACGTCTCCTCCGTCTCTTAATAGGAAAGGACGTAATTTATCTAAAACTGCATCGACTTGTTCGTACATTGTATCTTTTGTTGTTGTCATATATATCACTCCAAACATTTATAGAGAAATAACCCTGTAAATATATTATAATAGAAAACAGAATAGAAATCTATCGGTACATAGGAGGATATATAAATGAGTTACACTGTAAATGTCTACGGCCGTGAAGTAATCTGTGCAAGTTGTGTAAACGCACCAAGTTCTGAAGAAACTTACGATTGGCTAAAAGTATTGTTTAAGAAAAAATATCCAGAAGCGGATATTTCCGTAAACTATATAGACATCGATCACGATGAAAACTTCTCAGACTATGACGAAGAACTCATCGAACAAATTAACAACAACGAGTTATTCTACCCACTCGTCACAATAAATGACGAAGTCATTCAAGACGGATATGTTCAACTTAAGCCACTTACAAAATGGTTTGAGAAAAACGGTGTTCAATAATACTAAAAAACACTTCCTCACTCAAGTGAGGAAGTGTTTTACTTTTAAGTTTGTGGTGTGATGCCGCGTCTAACGAGTGTATGTGAAAAAAGCACTACAACGACTGTCACAATTAAATCTTTTATAATGAATGGCGCGACTGTAACCATAATCGATTCAGCAAGTCCTGTTGGTGACTCTAATACAACATTCATAATGAAATAGAAGTATAAGAATCCAATTGTAAATAGAACCACCATTCCAAATAACGTTATTAGTATCGCAGTAAATGTATTTTTTCCTCCACTATTACCAAGCCCTGAGAAATATGCAAGTGGTATAAAACCTAATATAAATCCAAAACTTGGTGACGTCAGTGATCCTATACCGCCACTACCACCTGCAAATACTGGTGCACCGATGAGTCCAGCGACTAAATAAACGACCATCGTAATAACGCCAAGTCGACGTCCTAAAAGTGCGCCTGTTAAAATGACCATCGGTGTTTGAAGTGTGATTGGCACAGGTCCAATCGGTATTGTAATCATTGAACTAATCGCAACGAGTGCGACAAATACCGCACAAAATACAAGTTCTTTTGTTTTCATTAATTTCTCTTTCCCCTCATTAAGTTTAAATTTCCCACTCCGATAAATTTTCAACTGTATGTGTCGGTGGTATCTCTTTTTCTTTTACATCTTCTGTACGATGCACACCTGTATTCACGTGAATCGTATCGATACCACCTTGAATACCCGTCATAATATCTGTGTCATAATTATCTCCAACCATTGCAACATTTTCTTTACTGACACCCATTTTCTCTAATGCTTTTTGTAAAATATAACTATTCGGTTTCCCAACAACTTTTGGTGTCACATCTGTCGCATTCACAATGACTGCTGCAAGTGATCCGTTTCCTGGAATGAAATCATTTTTATGACGTATGACTTTATCCGGGTTGGTTAAAATAAGTTCAGCTCCATTATTCACGTTGCGCACTGCTGTCACGTATTTATCGTAGTTAATATTTGTGTCGTAAGAAAATAGTACAGCATCGACATCGTCTTCTTGTACAAGAATATCATTTTCTTTTAACGTTTCGATAAATGACTCCGAACCAATCGCGAACACTTTACCATTTGTATTTTCTTTTACATAATCTACCGCTGCAAGTGCTGCAGTATATATATTTTCAACATACGTTTTAATACCGTGCGAATTAAATTTTTCTAACGTTTCTTCTGGTGTTCTCGCACCACTATTCGTTACAAACATATACGGTGTATTTGACTTATTTAAACGATGAATAAAATCCGCAGCCCCATCAATACGTTCATCACCGTTAAACATCGTACCGTCTAAATCGATTAAATATCCTTTATACATGTTGATCACCTATAAATGCAGTCACTGCTTGAGGATCTGTTTCAAAGAAGTGTAAAACACTCTCTTTAAAATCTTGATATGCAGATAAATTCTCTTTGAACACTTTACGCATTTTTTCGTGATCGATATCTTCGTATTCACGTACGAGATTATTTCTAAATTTAAATGTCTCTTCAAACTTTTTAAAATCGTCTTCAGAAACGACCCCTTCAGTTTTCATAATATCCATGACATCTAAATAATTCCCTGGATCTCTTAATACGAATGCATCAATAATCATATTTCCAACGTCTACAGAAGCTTCAATTAACATTTCACATACACGTTCTAAGGCGAGTGTGTTGTCTGTATCGATTTCTTTTGTTAAATCTTTAATATAATCGAGTCTTGTTAATATTAAATTTTTGTCTACAAATAACATAGTAAACTCCTTTAGTTTAATTAATATCATTTCTATAATATCATAAAAAGACAGACCTTTTTATGGAGGAAATTATGATAAAACATTACTTATACGATGACAGTGAAACACCAAATGCAAGATACATCGGGTTTGCTGGAGATTACGGCCGATATGATCTTGCGATTATTCAAACATCTAAATTTTTCGGTAAAAGCTTAGTTTTAAATATGCAAAATAATACTTTCGCAATTGTCGGAACAGATGATTTAGAAGAAGTAAACTATATAGAAAGTGCCCTTGGATTTTCTAATGACCAAGCAGATGAAGTGAAAGAATTTTTAGAAGAGGTAATCTCACCCGGTTGGTTTACTGATTACTAAAAAAAGCCTTCAGATATTATTCTGAAGGCTTTTCTTCTGGTTTTAAACCGAGTGCTTTTTGCTCATCTTTAGAGATTTTTCTTAAGATAAAATATGCACATCCAAAGTTACAGTACTCGAGTAAATAATCTTGAATCGTACTGAATCGTTTGTCGAATTCACTTTTCTTTTTATCATCTCGATAAAAGCCCGCAAGCCTTAATTTTTCGTAACCAATATCACCGACGATATAATCATATTTATTGAGTACTTCGTTATACTTCTCTTTAAATTGTTCTTCGTCAAATCCATTTCTGTACTCTTCAATGAGTTCAAAATGCATATGTCCGATTGTAATAATATTATTCACCTTGACGAATTTTGTCTCCTTCTTCTTGACGGCGACGTGCTGCAGCGTTGACTTGTTCGTCTGCATGGTAGCTTGAACGAACCATTGGTCCTGCTTGACAGTGTTTGAATCCTTTTTCCATAGCGATTTTACGTAATTTACCAAACTCTAATGGTGTGTAATATTTTTTAACAGTTAAGTGTTTACGCGTTGGCTGTAAGTATTGACCAATCGTTAAAATATCAACGCCGTGCTCGAGTAAGTCATCCATCGTTTGTAAAATTTCCTCGTGTGTTTCACCAAGACCAATCATAATTGAAGATTTTGTTGGAATATCTGGTTGAAGTTCTTTACAGTAACGTAACATTTCTAATGATCTTCTATATTTTGCTTTTGCACGCACACGTTTAGTTAAACGTTCAACTGTTTCAATGTTATGGTTTAAAATGTCTGGGCGTGCATCCATAAGCGTTTTTATATTTTCTTTGTTTCCGTTAAAATCAAAAGGTAGCACTTCTACAGTGGTATATGGATTTAATTCACGAATTTTACGAATTGTCTCAGCGTAAACAGCTGCGCCACCATCGCGTAAATCATCACGTGCAACTGTTGTAATTACTGCGTGTTTTAAGTCCATTTTTTGTACAGATTCAGCAACACGTCTTGGCTCGTCCCAGTCTACTTCACTTGGAAGACCTGTTTTAATTGCACAGAAACGACATGCTCTCGTACATACAGACCCTAAAATCATAAATGTTGCTGTGCGTCTATCTGCCCAGCACTCATGTATATTTGGACAACGCGCTTCTTCACATACAGTATGTAAATTCTCTGCACGCATCATCTTTTTTAGCCCGATATAGTTCTCGTTAGTGTTTAGCTTAATTTTAAGCCACTCTGGTTTTCTAAGAATTTCTTCATTCTTTTTAGCCACTAAAACCCCTACCTTTATTATGTAATTAATTTCATAATAACATAACTTTTACGAAACCGTATACTTATCATGAAAGTGAATATATTCACTATTTTTCAGTAGTTTCAATCGGTCTGTATAAGACTTTAATTAAAAGAATTAAGATGATAAATAACCCTGCCATGACGAGTAATCCGAGTGCTGTTGACGTTGTAAAACCAACGACTAAAAACGAAACGAGTGAAATTGTTGCTGCAATCATTGCATACGGAATTTGTGTAATAACGTGAACGATATGATCTGATCCTGATCCTGTACTTGAAAGAATTGTCGAGTCTGAAATCGGTGAACAATGGTCCCCAAATACTCCTCCAGCAAGCACTGCTGCAATTGTCACAAGTAATAATTCAGGCGCTTCAAGCGTAATAATTATATTTCCTGCAATCGGTACTAAAATACCAAATGATCCCCAAGAAGTTCCTGTTGTTAACGCCATAATACACGCAACAATGAACACAATCGCTGGTAAAAATGCCGCTTCAATATTTGAATTTTTCACCATTTCTCCGAGTAATTCACCCGTACCTAATTCCCCAATTAATTCTCCAGTCATCCAAGCTAAAATTAGTACGATAATTGGACCAATCATCGCTTCTATACCATTTTTAAATCCTAACCACGTTTCATGACTTGAAAAATTGTCGTCTTGCTTTGTAAATCTGTAGTAATACATAACTGCTAACACGACACCGATAATTCCACCAAAGATTAACGCATGTGTAATCGAGTTGTTTTCTAATATAATTAGTGGATTAAGTGATCCACTTTCTTTAATACCTGTATATATCATTCCAGCTAATACACCAACGACGAGTCCAACAAGCGGAACGATTAAGGCATTTTTAGATGAATGATAAGCAACAGGTAATTCATCTTCTTCTAATTCATTATCATATAAAATACCATCTTTAATTGCGCGTGTTTCTTCTTTTTTCATACCAAATATATCAAAGTTCGTAAAAATAACGACGAACATAAGTAATAATGCACTTAAACTATAGAAGTTTAGCGGAATAATGTATAAAAATGATTCAAACGGTGTAATATGCGTGAGTCCTGCTGCAACAAGAAGTGGTGCAGTAAGCCCCATAATTGTTGCACCCCAGCTCGATACTGGCATAATTACTGCGATTGGTGACGCTGTTGTATCTACTAAATATGCGAGTTTCGCGCGAGATACTCGATATTTATCTGTTAATGGTTTTGATACTTGTGGTGTAATAATCGCACTAAAATAGTCGTCAATGAAAATAATAATACCGAGTACACCACTTAATAATAATGCACCTGTTCGCGTTTTAACTTTTGTCATCGCGTAACTCGTAAATGCACGTGCCCCACCTGACATACTCATAAATGCACTCATAATTCCTAAAAGTGCTAAAAAGATTAATATATACGCACTCCATGTGTTTAGCCATCCATCTTCGATAATCAAATCTATGAACGTGTGCCAAATTTTACTCAGCGTTTCTCCTATATTTCCATTCGTAATAACAATTGCTGATGTTAAAATTCCAATTCCTAAACTGAGATCGACACGTCTCGTCAGTAAGACGAGAATAAGTGTGATTAGTGGTGGAATAAGCGAAATATACGTCCAATTTAAAACTGCATCCATCAATATCTCTCCTAAAAATTTGTAATAAAAAAACACAAGCGCACCGCACTTGTGTTTCACAAATGTAGCGCATCATGAACTTCATGACAGTACTTAACCTATTAAGCCAAGTCCCAAAAATAGAGTGTCCAACTCTATAATTTCGGCACAATCCCTCTTCAAAGTCTTCACTGCATGGCTGCTCCAACTTTTACCAGTGTCATGTGCGCCTCTACTTATATTTAGTTTTCCGTTTTTCGATTGTATTAATTATAAAGTCTTATTCAATAAAAGTCAAAAATCGTTAGAAGTGAGTAATGATTCACTATAATAATTTACGATATCTCTTAAAAACTCTGGCATATAATAAGTCTTTTTAAGAGAATTAAAATGTGGGAAAAATCGACCGAATGAATACATATCAAGTGTTCCGACTGTATATATTTTATCATCATCAATCATTTTTCCGTTAATGTAAAACTCGCGTTTACTTTCAATTACAGACAATCCATCAATTAAAAACACACCCATGACGTCGCCTCTAAAACCTAGCCCTTTAATAATTTCATCTTTAGTTTCTTGCATGTTCGCCGTGTAATACATATCTTTTAAATCTCTGCCAGACATTTCAATTTTAATTAAGTTGATAGCATGTGGTAAAACTTTGTGTAAGTTATACTCAGTTAGCGTACCGCCTCTAAACTCTGCAGCAATTAACCCTGCATGAATCATTGAGACGTCAGTATTCGTATAAGACTGGATCATTTTGAGCATTGTATACGTAAACCAGTTAATTGTATAAAGTGTGCGCTCTATTTTTAACACATCTCGCTTCACTTCTTTTTTTAACATGTCTTTACCAACGTCATAATATGCATCGTAATTATTTGTTAAAAGATTTGTGTCGATAATTCTAGATGATGATTGGACAAGTTTATAGTCTTCAAACTCTAAATCTACATAACCAAAATACTCACCAAAACGACCCGCTGAAGTAATTAGTGTGTCATTTACAAAGTAGTCATCTGGAAATGTATGATGTGTATGTCCGCCAATGATAATGTCTATTTCTTTAAACTCTGCTGCAAGTCTTTCATCGTCATATTTACCGAGGTGAGACAACATAACAATTGCGTCACACTGATGTCTCATTTCTTTTAAATACTCTTCAATAAATAAAAATGCCCCTTCAACATCTAAGTCAAGCGCTCTATAAAACGGTGTAAACTCTACAGTCGCTGCTATAAAGCCAATTTTTAAATCGCCGATACGTTTTATCGTGTATGGTTTGAATAATAAACCATTATCATCTCTTAAATTCGCACAAATTACTTCAAAATTTGCATCGTCATATAGATGTTCTAAATCTTCTTTACTTAAGGTGATGCCTTCGTTATTTCCAATAGTCGCAACGTCACAATGTGCATCGTTTAATAACTTTACATTTCCTAAGCCAAGCGTTGCTTCAGTATATGGATGACTACGATCCACATGATCTCCGATATCAACGTATATCGATGTATCATTTTTATGTTCATTTATGTAATGACTAATTGCATTATAGTTATCTAAATGACTGTGTATATCATTAGTATGGAAGATACGTATTGCTGTTTTCATAAAACAATCCTCCTAAAATATCGCTTCAAAAATTAAGTACACACCGATGAGTAAAAGTACAGTTCTTAATAATTTGACTAATGTGTCACTTGAAAAATTGCTCGCAAGCTTTGCACCGAATCTCGCACCAAAATACGAACTTACTGCTAAAATTACGAGCGCAAAATATTGAACATGTGCTTGAAGTGCGTGACCAATTGCACTCGATAGACTTGAGAAGAAGATAAGCATCATCGACGTACCGATCGCTATTGATGGTGGAATTCTAAATACAATAATCATCAGTGGTGTCATTAACGCACCACCACCAATTCCAAATAAGCCTGTAATAAATCCAACAACGAACGTTATAAGAACAGCGATCCATATTGGAAATCCGTATTGATGAACGACCCCGTCTGCATCAATGTGTGGTCTTAAATATTTTGGGTTTTGAAATATTTTTAATGGTGGTATTTTATCTCTTACCATGAGTAAGATACTAATAAATATTAAAAATATCCCGAAATATAAGTTAAATGAATCCATCGTTAACATTGCACTCGCATACGACCCTACGAATGCACCTGGAATTAGCCCAATTAAAAATATCGAGCCGTTATATCTGTCGACCTGGTTACTTTTGTTATATTGAATCATCGCAGATAAGCCGGTAACGACTAATATCATACTTGATGTACCTATCGCGAGTTGCGGTGTCATCCCTTCAATCATTCCGAGCTTAATACCAAAAAATACAAGTGCTGGAACGATAATGACTCCGCCACCAATTCCGACTAAAGCACCTAAAATTGAGGAGAATAATCCAATACAAATGAGTATTATTATTGTTAAAATCATGATTATCCTCCTTTAAATTTTAAAAAAGTTTTAACTGCTTTGGCGCAAGGTTTTTATATTCAATGCCGAGCATATCTATTAACTTTAATGCGTTACCTGCAGCGTGCCCGCCTGAGTTATTATTAAAAATAATATAAATATCATTTGTTTTAAATGATAAAATCTCTATACTTTTCCTTAACGCTTCAAGTTCTTGTTGATTATAGTCATATAAATAACGAACGTTACGCCACTCTTCTCTTGTTCGGTTCATTTGTAACCAACCATGGTTATTTCTACCATGAAGTCTTATGAACCCATTATCATCTGTTACACGGTTGACAAAAGGTACTGTACCTTCACCAACTTGAGGCTCGTCAACAATTGTATGAATTAGATTTTGATCATGTAAAAATTGGAGTGTACGTTCTTTATTTTCACCTTTGTACCAAGATTCGTGGCGAAATTCTATCGCCACCTTTAAAGGGGAAAGCATTTGTTTAGCGAGTCTAATATAATTAATATTTTTCTCATTACAATCATACCAAGGTGGAAACTGCATTAATATATATGCTAACTTGCCTCTTTTAACCATCGGTTCTAACATATGCTTATACGCCTCAAAAAGTTCTTGAATATTATTAAAAGACGTTCTAAAATCACCATGACCTGTCATAAACTGATGTGTTTTGACGATAAATTTAAAATTATCTGGTGTCTCGTTACACCATTTTTCAATCGTCGATTGTTGTAATACCGCATAATATGTAGAATCTACTTCAACAAGCGGGAAAAAACCAGCATATGTTTCAAGTTTTTGATTACTATTCGTTATATCTGTGTATAAAGAATATTGATCCCCCCAACCTGTTAAACCGACATAAATCATAATATCACCTAGAGATATTTTACCATACAAATTGAGGTATAGTAGTAAGAAGGAATGTAAAGGAGTATTCAAATGTCTACTATTGAATTTAAAAATGTATCGCATAATAATATTTTGAAAAATATTTCAGGACAATTTAAAAGTAATCACATTACTGCTTTAATTGGACCAAGTGGCGCCGGAAAATCAACAACATTAAAACATATTAACGGGCTACTATCACCGAGTTCTGGTGATATTTATATCGATAAAACAGACATTAAAGATATCGATATCATTAAACTTCGTAGAAGTATTGGGTTTGCGTTTCAATCTTCACCGATGCTTGAGGGTACAGTGTACGACAATTTAAAATTCCCAAAAGATTTGTTTAATGAAACTTTTACAAAAGATGAGGCGATTTCTTTTTTAGAAAAAGTTAATATTTCGAGTGAATTTATCGACCGTCCCGTTAGAAAATTATCTGGTGGTGAAAAAAGTCGTGTTGCACTCGCAAGAACACTTGTTAATAACCCTGACATTTTACTACTTGATGAAATTACTGCAAGCGTTGATGTTAAGATTGCAAGAGAAATTGAGCAACTCATCTTAAAAAATCAAAAAGAATTTAATTTAACTGTCGTCTGGGTGACGCACGACTTATCTCAAGCAAAACGCGTGTCAGATGACTTTTGGTATTTACAAAATGGAGAGTTAATCGAATTTGGAAATATCGATGGGCTTAACAACCCTAAAAGTAAAGAGTTAAGAAAATTTTTAGAGGGGGAAAATTAAATGTCATTTCTAAGCTTAGCACTTGCATTGGTATTTGTAGTTATCCCAATTGTTCTCTCATTCTTTTTAAAGCTTGGACTTGAAAAAGATATCGTTATTGCTTCTATTCGCGCAACGATTCAATTAATCATTATCGGTTACATACTACAATTTGTATTCGATAGTGAAAGCACACTTTTCATGTTATTAATGATTGTGTTAATTATCGGTGCAGCGAGTCAAAATATTGTTAAAAAGGGAAAAGGAATCCCGTATATAACAGTAATTATTATTGCGACACTAATCGTCATAGAAGCTTTTTCTATGGGAACACTCGTATTATTTAACATTATTCCATTTGACGCACAGTATGTCATCCCAATTTCAGGAATGATTATTGGTAATTGTATGGTACTATCATTACTATTTTTAGACCGATTTAAATCCGAATTAAACAGTAATGAAGAAGTGATTGAGTTAATTTTATCATTTGGTGGTACTCCAAAAGAAGCTGTCCACAATACATTAAAATCAGCCATTAAAACGAGTATGATCCCAACAATTGAAAGACAAAAAACTGTTGGACTCGTTCAATTACCAGGTATGATGAGTGGTTTAATTATTGGTGGAGGCGACCCT